>NZ_JAPCJA010000042.1:0-45095 GCF_027707745.1 Aeromonas sp. QDB23 | reverse complement strand
AGAGCCGGCTGGAATGACGACTATCGGGCTCAGTTATTCTTTGGTTAAAATATCAACAAAGTGTGCTCCCGCCCTGCATTCCCACCGGCTTGGTGCGGATCACCGAACTCAGCTGCAGGGGGCCGACGTGCGCAAGCAGCTCGGCCAGCGCGCGGCTGACATGGGTATGCGGGTCAAGATTGGAACCAATGCTACACAGATAGAACATGCTCACCTTCCCGGGGTTGGGCTCATCTGAAATGTATACGCAGCTCACGGTTATCGGATTAACTATGGCTTAACATTGTTTTATCTATTGTGATCCGGCACTGATTGGCAGAAAGGAGGTTTGCATGAGTGTGGAGCTGAAATGGGCGCTGTTGACCGCCTCGGGCGCGCTGGCGATGATCCTGATTATCTGTCTGGCCTCTGTCGCGCTGGCGTGAATCACCACAATTCAGATAATCCAAACCGGCCCGTTGGCCGGTTTTGTTTTTTGGGACGGTGCGGCTATGCTGGCGCACCGGTGAGAATGCAAGAGAAGAGATGATGACCAAGGTTCGCCCACGCTCCCTGCTGCAGGTGGTATTGATGGGATTCGCGCTGGTGTTGATGCCGCTGGGCGGGATGATCTGGCACAACAGCACCGCCCTTGCCCACCTCAGCCAGCTCACCAACGACGAGATGGTGCGGGCGGTCAAGGATACCCGCCGTGCCACCCTGCTGACGGCGCAAGCCATCGATATCGAACGCACCTTGCGCCGCTTCGCGGTGCTGGGGGACAGGCGCAGCCTCACCAGCTACCAGCAGCAACTCGACGGGTATCGGGTGTTGCTGGCGGAACATCGCAGCTCCATCTCCGATGGCCAGCTCTACCGCGGGCTCGATCAGGGGCTGGCATGGCTCGACAGTTTGCAGGATGCCGCGCTGGCCCGGACGGCGGTGGCGGGCGACAAGCTCGAACAGTTCAACGATGCCAACAAGCAGCTCGAAGTGGTCACCCGCAGCCGGGTTGATGAACACATCGATCGGGTACAACTGACCATCGCGGAGCTGACCCGCGAACTCTGGTGGGTGAGCGGTGTTGTGGCGGCCATCAGCCTGCTGCTGGTCTTTATCTTCACCTACCTCATCATCCACCCGGTACGACAGATTGAGTCGCGCATCTTGAGTCTGGGGGCCGGGGTCGAACCCGATCCCAGCCCGGTTGATGGCCCCGCCGAGCTGGTGTTGCTGGGGGAGCGGATCGTCTGGCTGCACGACAAACTCAAGGAGCTGGAGCTGCAGAAGTACCAGTTCCTTCGCCATGTCTCCCACGAGCTCAAGACGCCGCTGGCGGTGCTGCGAGAGGGCACGGATCTGCTCTGCGAACAGCTGGTGGGGCCGTTGACCCCGGATCAGCTGGAGATCTGCCAGATGCTCGACGAGAACAGTCGCCGCCTGCAGACCCTGATCGAGCGGCTGCTCGACTTCAACCGGCTCAGTCAGCAGGAGGCCTTCGAACTGGAGCCCGTTCCCCTGCTGCCGATGTTGTCGGAACTTTCTGCAGAGTACCGGCTGGCATTGGAGTCCAAGCAGATCCGTGTACACTTGCCGACCGTGCCGGTTACCCTGTGGGCGGAGCCCTACCGGCTGCGACTGATCCTCGATAACCTCTTCTCCAACGCCGTCAGTTACGGCGCCAGCGGGGGCAATATCTGGATCAGGGCAGGGCAGGACGAACAGACAAGCTGGCTGGAGGTGGCCAACGAGGGACCCGAGATCCCCGTGGCCGATCAGCAACGAATTTTTGAACCCTTCGAGCAGGGCAGCACAGTGCGGCAAGGTCTCTTGAAAGGCTCTGGCATGGGCCTCTCCATCGCCCGCGAGTCTGCCACCAGCCTGGGGGGAGAACTGGTTCTGGTAGAGGATGAACAGGCGGATGTCTGCTTCAGGTTGACGTTGAAATGAGGACTATGAAGATACAACGCGTATTTCCAGCGCTGATGGTCGGGCTGCTCGCGGGTTGCGCCTTGCTGCCGCAACAGCCACAGCGGGACTCCTCCGATATCGCTTTTGCCAAGCGGATGGAGTTTGCCAACAAGGAGATGCAGGTGCGTCTGCAATACTCCGACTGGCTGCTGGCCAGTCACCCCCAGCAACGGGTGCAGGAGCGTCAGCGGCTGAAAGGGGCCGACGATCTGGAGAGCCGGGTCAGTCTGGCGATGGTCGATTCCCACCCCGCCGAATCGGTGGCCAATCGCACCGCCGGGCTGGCGCGCCTGAAGAAGATGCTGCCCGAGCTGGGGCTCGATGCGCAGGCCTTTTTACGCAGCTGGATCGCCCTCGGCGAGCAGCTGCTGGCTCGCGACAGCCGTCGCGATGACCAGAGTCAGGAGATCCAGCGGTTGCGCCGCCAGATCGAACAGCTGACCGCCATCGACGACCAGCTCAACCAGCGCAAGCTGAACGAGAATCGTGAGGTCATACCATGAGCCGGATCCTGTTGGTGGATGACGACGTCAGCCTGCTCAAACTGATGAGCATGCGGCTGCGCAGTCAGGGTTATGAAGTGGATACCGCCGACAGTGCGGAAGGGGCCCTCGACCGGTTGCGTCAGCAACGGGCCGATCTGGTGCTGAGCGATCTGCGGATGGCCGGCATGGACGGTCTGGCGCTGTTCGAGCGGATCCAGGCCCAGTGGCTGGGTTTGCCGGTGATCATTATGACCGCCCACGGCACCATCCCGGACGCCATTCAGGCGACCCGCTCCGGCGTGTTCAGCTTTCTGACCAAACCCATCAACAAGGATGAGCTGTTCGCCACCATCGAACATGCGCTGAGCCTGACGCGGCCGAAACAGCAGCAGGAGTGGCAGTCGCTGATCCTGACCCGCAACCCCCAGCTGGAGCAGCTGCTGATTCAGGCCCACAGCATCGCCACCATGGAGGTGCCGGTGCTGATCATGGGGCCGTCCGGTTCCGGCAAGGGGGCGATGGCGCAGGCACTGCATCAGGCCAGCCAGCGCCGTGACAAGCCGATCTACACCATCAACTGCGCCGCCATTCCGTGGGCGTCACTCGACTTGCAGCTGTTTGGCGAAGATGGCCAATCCGGGCTGTTCGAGCAGGCCAAGGGAGCGACCCTGTTTCTCGACGAGATTGGCAGCCTCTCCGAATCCTTGCAGGCCAAGCTGCTGCAGGTGATGGAGGAGTATGGTCAGGGCACGCCGGAGGTGCGGGTGCTCAGCTCCAGCCATCAGGATCTGGTCAAGGCGATGGAGGAGGGGCGCTTTCGGGAAGATCTCTTCTATCGCCTCAACGTCGCCAATATCACCCTGCCGTCTCTCAGTGCCCGCAGTGAGGATATTCCCCTGCTGGCCCGTCAGGCGCTCGACGATTACCGCAGCCGCCACAGCGACTGCGCCGCCATGGGTTTTTCGCCCGAATCGCTGGCGATGCTGGCGGCCGCGGCCTGGCCCGGTAACGTGCGCCAGCTCTGCAACGTGGTGGAACAGCTCGCCAGCCTCTGTTGCAGCCCGGTGATCGGGGTATCCATGGTGGAGTCTGCCCTGAGCGGCGGCGGTGGCGGTATCCCCTCGTTCAACGAGGCGCGTGCCGAATTCGAGAAGGAGTATCTGATCCGTTTGCTGCGCACCACCGAGGGCAACGTGACTCTGGCGGCCAACATGGCGGGCAGAAACCGTACCGATTTTTACAAGTTATTGAATCGGCACGGTATCGAAGCAGCAAACTTCAAATCGAAGGGATAAATCAGGCGGGATCAATCACCGCCGGAGCGGCGTCGGCTTTCTGGGTTTTATGGGAGAGCCAGAGGCCGCTCGCCTTCATCAGGTAACCGAACAAGGCGCCAATGATGAGGGAAGGCAGGATCAGCCGCCACTCGCCAGCCGCCCCGAAGGTGGCACAGCAACCGGCAAAGGTGCCGGGAATGTAGCCGAGCCACTGCTGCTTGGCCTGCACGCACATCAGGGTTGCCACCACCCCCGTCATCACATAGCCAGCCACGCCAGCACCCCACAGGTCACCACCATGGATCAGCAGCAGCGCCCACAGCATGCCGCTGGTGTTGCAGAAGATGGTCTGCAGCAGCGCCTTGTAGCCGCCGCTTGACGCGAAATAGCTGGTGCAGCCGAGAAAGCCGACCCAGGAGATAAGGCCGAACGCGACGGCAATCCAGCCCCAGACGGCGGAGAGAATTCCAGTAGTGATGGCGATGGCGATCAGTGGGCTCATGGGGCGACTCTTTAGTTGGCTTCGCAAAATGGGCAGCCTACCCCCGGCAATCGGGGCGGCAAGCGGGGGCCGAATTGTGTGTGATCTTCATCACCCTTTTCAACTCAGGAATACGCTTGCGCTCGCGAAAAAAATTCATTGGAGACCGGCCTGACAGTCGGCCATAGTTAGAGGCCCTGTCCTGCTCATGGAGTGAGTCTGATGGCGCCCAATGTGATCGTTCCCCTGCTGGTGTTCGTAGTCCTGTTTCTGGTCGGCACCATGGCCAAGGCACTGCCCCTGCACCACATGATGTAAATTTGTGTGAAATAAAAATCTGCCGGGGCGGGTCTTATCCATATCGCCTTATGTAGCCCCGGGAGTTTTTCATGTTGATCAAGCGTCGTGCCGCTCACCCCCTCACCGAACAGGATGTCACTCCGGAAGCCGTCTATCAGGATCGCCGCCTTATTCTCAAGGGGCTGGGTCTGGGCGCCGCCACCCTCGCTTTCCCCACTCAGGCCGGTGTGCTCGACCTGCTGCGCGGTAAAGAGGATGCCCCCCAGTTAGCCACCAGGCCGCTCAACAGCAAGCCTGCCGAGCGCCCGGCCAATCTGGTGCTGACACCGGAGGAGAAGGCCACCAGTTACAACAACTTCTATGAGCTGGGCACCGACAAGTCCGACCCGGCCCGCAATGCCCATTACCTCAAACCCGAACCCTGGACCCTCAAGGTAGAGGGAGAGGTGGCCAAGCCCTTTACCCTCGATGTGTGGGATCTCATCAACAAGAGCGAGCTGGAGGAGCGGATCTACCGGCTGCGCTGCGTCGAAGCCTGGTCCATGGTGCTGCCCTGGAACGGTATCTCACTGGCGGAGATTATCCGCCGTGCCGAGCCCACCAGTCGCGCCAAGTTTGTCGCCTTCGAAACCCTGTTTGACCCGAAACAGCTGCCGGGGCAGGCCTCCAGTCTGGGGGGCGGCATCGAGTATCCTTACGTGGAGGGGCTGCGTATCGACGAGGCGATGCACCCGCTCTCCTTCCTTGCGATGGGGCTCTATGGCAAGACCCTGCCCGCTCAGAATGGCGCGCCGATCCGGCTGGTGGTGCCGTGGAAGTATGGCTTCAAGAGCATCAAGAGCATCGTCTCGATCCGGTTGGTGGAGGAGATGCCGCCGACCACCTGGAACCTGCTGGCGCCCAACGAATATGGCTTCTACGCCAACGTCAATCCGCAGGTGGATCACCCGCGCTGGAGTCAGGCCAGCGAGCGTTTCATCGGCGAGGGTGGCGTGTTTGGCGCCAAGCGTCAGCCGACCCTGATGTTCAACGGCTATGGTGACGAAGTCGCCTCGCTCTATCAGGGGATGGATCTGCGCCAATGGTACTGAGATTGAAACCGGCCCATATCAGCGGCTTGCGGGCGCTGGTGCATCTGGGCTCCCTCGGCTTTCTGCTCTGGCTGGGTTTTGCCATTCCGGCAGGCTTGTTGGGGGGCGATCCGGTGCCGGAGCTGATCCACTACCTCGGCAAGGGGGCGCTCAACCTGCTGCTGCTCACCCTGCTGGTGTCGCCGCTGGCTAGGCGCTGGCGGCAGGGGCAGCTTATCAAGCTGCGCCGCCCCCTCGGGCTCTGGTGTTTTACCTGGGCGCTGCTCCACTTCATGGCGTGGCTGGGGCTGGATCTGCAGTTTGACTGGGGGCTGATTGGCGGCGAGCTGGTCAAGCGCAGCTACATAGTGGTGGGGATGGTGGCATTGCTGCTGCTGGCCGCCCTCAGCATCACCTCGCTGCCCGCATTGCAGCGCAGAATGGGCGCCGCATGGCAGAAGCTGCACAACTGGGTCTATGCCATCGCCCTGTTGGTGCCGGTGCACTACTGGTGGTCGCTCAAGAGTGGTTGGGGGGAGCCTCTCGTCTACCTGTTGCTGGCTTGCGCCCTGCTCTGGCCGAGGAAAGATAAGCTACTGCGCGCCTGGCGGGGACGCTGGAATGCAAAAGAGGCCTAATCGGCCTCTTGTTGTTTGATCTCGCCAGTGTAGGCATCGACGATGAGATGCACCTTCTGATCCTGGCGATTGAGGGTTTTGACCTCGAATTTGTCCCCTTCCAGCTCCACTTCCCGAATGTCGTGATACCCTTGCGCCAGCAGGAGTTTGACCAGCCCGGCCATGTCGAGACGGCTCTGGGCCGCCCAGCTTGTGGCACTCAACAGACAAAGGATCAGCAGGACACTGCGCGGGATCATATTCATTCCGGATTCATGGCTGGCAGACTATAAACGCCATTATGTTAGGTTTTTGGAGATGAATCATCCATGAATAGAGCGCTCCCTCTGCTCGGGTTATTGCTGCCGGTGCTGGCACAGGCGGTCACGCCTGATGAAGCCCAACTGCAGCAAGCTGTCCATGAGGGACGGGTTCGGCCCTTCCATGAAATGATGGAGGTGGCGGCCAGATTGCCGGTACGGGTGTTGCGGGTGGATCTGGGGGAAGAGGATGGTATCTGGCTCTATGAACTGCGAGTCATCGATCGGGAGAACAGCGTGATCAAGGTGGCCTATCGGGCCGACAACCTTGAGCTGGTGTGGGCCAAGGGCCACCATCTGGAGCGGCTGTTCGAACCGCCCAAGCCCCCGGTCGAGGATGATGAATAACCCCTGTGTGGAAGCCTGTTCATGCGAATTCTGATTGTTGAAGACGAAAAAATCCTGGCCGGCCAGCTGGCCGAACAGCTACGCCTCTCCGGCTTTGTCACCGATCTCTGCCACGACGGCAACGAGGCCGGTTTTCTCGGCGAGACCGAACCCTACGACGCCATCATTCTCGACCTCGGCCTGCCGGGGCGCGATGGCCTGAGCGTGCTGAAAGAGTGGCGCAGCAAGGGGATCGATACCCCGGTGCTGGTACTGACCGCCCGTGGTCAGCTGCACGAGAAGATCGAAGGGCTCAACGCCGGTGCCGATGACTACCTCACCAAGCCGTTCCAGGTGGCCGAGCTGGTAGCGCGGGTCCATGCGCTGGTGCGCCGGGCGGCAGGCAACGCCAGCTCCATTCTGGAGATTGGCGGAGTGCGGCTCGACATGGCGGCGTCCCAGGTGTGGTATGAAGGGACCCCCATCAAGCTGACCGCCCACGAGTTCCGGGTGCTCGGTTATCTGATGCAGCACCGGGGCAAGGTGGTGTCGCGCAGCGAGCTGATCGACCACATCTACGCTCAGGATTTCGACCGCGACTCCAACACCGTCGAGGTGTTCATCGGCCGGATCCGCAAGAAAACCAACCCTGACCTGATTGAAACAGTGCGCGGCCTCGGGTACCGGATCAACGAATGAGGCTGGTCAGAACCCTGCGGGGGCGACTGCTCGCCATCGCGCTGGTGTGGTGCGGGCTGTTTCTGTTCGCTACCGGCTTCAGCCTGCAGACCATGATGCGCAACTACTGGCAGGAGGCGGAGGCCGACGGTCTGCGTCTGCAGCTCTACGATCTGCTCTCCCGGCTGGAGGTGGCCAAAACCGGCCTGCCGGTGGTGGTCGAGCCGATGTCGGATCCCCGTTTCAGCCAGCCTTACTCCGGCTACTACTGGCAGCTGGAGCTGGGCCACGATGTGGTGGGGCGCTCCCGCTCTCTGTGGGATACCACCCTGAAGAGCGACGGGCTCAAGTCGGCGTTTGGCGATCCCGACCTGTTCGTCGGCAAGGGGCCAAATCGTGAGCCCTTGCTGATCATGACCCGCACCGTGCTGCTGCCCGGTTCCGATCGGGTGTTCACTCTGGTGATGGCCAAGGACAGCAGCGCCCTGACCCAGACCCTCAACAAGACCCGCATCAGCCTGTTCCTCGGCCTCGGCTTTGCCGCCGCCGGTCTGGTGCTCGGCTTCATGTTCCAGATCGTCTATGGTTTGCGGCCGCTGCACTTGCTGCGCCGTGAACTGGGAAGGGTTCATGAGGGCCATCAGGAGGGATTCCGGCTGCGCTATCCGCTGGAGATCCAGCCGCTGGTGGAGGATATCAACCGGCTGCTGCACCACTACGGCGAGTTGCTGCAGCGGGCGCGTTCCCACACCGGTAATCTGGCTCATGCCCTCAAGACGCCGCTCAGCATCATGCGCAATCAGGTGGCCCAGTTGCCGCCGGAGGATCAAGCCGCCATCGGTGAGCAGCTCGACCAGATCCAGCGCCACATTGATTACCACCTCGGCAAGGCGCGGGTGACCGGCGCCGCCAAGATCCTCGGGGTCTCGACGCCGGTGCGGGCGCGGGTGGAGTACATCTGCCGCGCCTTCTCCCGCCTCTATCCGGGCAAGACGGTGGATCTGCAAGTGCCCGCCAATCTGGCGGTCGGGGTGGAGGAGCAGGACTTCGACGAGATGGTGGGCAACCTGTTGGAGAACGCCTTCAAGTGGTCCGCCAGCGAGCTGCGCATCTCCAGCGCCGAGCTGGGGGGCTGGATCACCCTGCGCATCGAGGATGACGGCCCCGGCATGAGCGAGGATCAGATCGCCAAAGCTGTGCTGCGCGGAGTGCGGCTCGACGAGAAGGTGCCGGGCTCGGGCCTGGGTCTCAACATCGTCTCCGATCTGGCGGAAGCCTATCGGGGCAGTTTCATCATGGGCCGCGCCGAACTGGGCGGTCTGGCCGCCTCTCTCTCGTTGCCCAAGGTGGCAAGAGTCGAGAGCTAGGCATAACATATGGCATTTGTTTTAGCCTGAGGAAGAGAAGCATGACCGACGATCCGTGGGCACTGTGTCACCTTGACGATTCGTTTGATGCCTCTGTGCTGGGGGTCAAGGGCGCCCAGATCCAGTGGTTTGAAGACAGGGATGGCCTGATCGCGTTCCTTCTGGAAGATTTTGTCGACCTGCTGGCCGATGTGGGCGAGCTGGAGGAAGATCAGACCGAACAGGCGCGCGAGCGCTTCACCCTGCTGGTGGAGCAGAGCTTCGACGATCGCACCCTGATGGATGCCATCAACGATCTCGCCTCCGGCCTGCGTCGCATCGCCTGGTTGGGGCCGCTCTCGGAGCTGGCTGAGATCAGCGACGAGTTCGCCTCCGGCCTGCGCCGCTACTTCTGGAGCCAGTACGACGGGGATGAAGATGACCCGGACGCCTGGGTGCCGGAAGAGCTGTGGCCGCAGCTGGTGGAGTGCGCGCAGGAGTATATGGAGGAAGGGGAGTTCTAAACCCATCCCGACCATGCCTGCGCTTTGGTAGACAGATGGCAGACAGATACAGAAACGGCGCCTTGATGGCGCCGTTTTTATTGGGGTGCTACAGCCTTAGCCGTTGGCCGGCACCGCGTGGGCGGTGTTGACCAGCACTGGGCCGGTGTACTTCTCGATCTGCAGCTGGGCCATGTGGCCGCAGTTGCCTTGCGCCAGACTGGACGAGCCTTCGTCGAAGGTGAGGCAGTTGACGTTGCCGTTCTTGCAGATGCTGCCCGCTTCGCCCGGCTTGGCCGGATCAAACCAGGCCCCTTCGCAGATCCGCACCACCCCCTGACGCACATCTTCGGAGAGCAGGGCGCCCACCAAAATCTGGCCGCGCTCGTTGAAGGCGCGCACCAGATCCCCCTGGGCAATGCCGCGGGCCTTGGCGTCCAGCGGATGGATCATGATCGCTTCGCGGTCGGCGATGGCGAACTTGTCCCGCAGCGGGGTGTTGTCGAGCTGGGAGTGCAGCCGTTGGGTCGGGTGGGAGGTGTTGAGCGACAGCGGATAGCGCGCCGCCACCTCGCTCTTCACCCACTCCTTGGGCTCATACCACTTGGGATGGCCGGCGCAGTCGGCATAACCCATCCCCGCCACCGTGTTGGAGAAGATCTCGATCTTGCCGGACGGGGTACCGAGCGGGTTGAGTAGCGGGCTCTCGCGAAAATCGGCGTGACGGATCCACTGGCGGTTGGCCTCGGGGATCGGGAAGCGGATGTAGTTGTTGGACTCCCAGAACATGTTGAACGGCGGCAGCGCCACGCGGGCACCACGGGCCTGCGCCGCCATGCCGTCGTACATCTGCTTGAGCCACAGCATCTCGTCCTTCCCTTCGGTGTACTGCTCCTGCACACCCAGCTTGGCGGCGATGGCGCTGAAGATGTCGAAGTCGTTGCGGGCTTCAAACTGGGGCGGCACGCACTGGTGCATCGGGAACACATAGCGCTGGGAGTAGTCGCCCCCCATCTCCAGATCGTTGCGCTCGTAGCTGGTGGTGACCGGCAGCACGATATCGGCGTGCTTGGCGGTGGCGGTCCAGTAGGGTTCGTGAACGATCACGGTCTGCGGCTTGCGCCACGCCTGCAGCAGGTTGTTGGTGTCCTGATGGTGGTGGAAGGGGTTGCCGCCCGCCACGTAGACCAGCTTGATGTCCGGATAGGTCACCTTGCGGCCGTTGAAGTCGATGGTCTTGCCCGGGTTGGCGAGACAGTCGGCGATACGGGCCACCGGGATCGGTGCCGGGCTGTTCTTCGGTGCGTTGCCGGCGGAGATACCCGCCAGAATGCCGCCCTTGGCGGTGGGGCTGCCACCGGAGGAGTAGTGGTAGCTGAAGCCGTAGCCGCCGCCCGGCAGGCCGATCTGGCCCAGCATGGCGGCCAGGGTCACCAGCATCCAGTTCGGCTGTTCGCCGTGCTGCTGACGCTGCATGCCCCAACCGGCCATGATCATGGTGCGTTTGGCGGCCATGTCGAGGGCCAGCTGGCGAATTACCTTGGCATCGACGCCGCAGACGGTGCTCGCCCACTCGGCGCTCTTCGGCTGACCGTCATCCTTGCCGAGCAGGTAGGCGAGGAACTTGTCGAAGCCGACGGTGTAGCGATCGAGGAAGGCCTGATCGTGCTTCTTCTCGCTGTAGAGGGTGTGAGCGACACCCAGCATCATGGCCACGTCGGTGTAGGCGTTCGGGGCAATCCACTCGGCACCGACCAGCTTGGCGGTCTCGTTGTAGATGGGGTCGATGCTGATGACGCGGGTGCCTTTCTCTTTCAGCGCCTTGAAGCCGGCCTGACCCTCGTGATCCGGCATGTTCCAGCTGTTCTTCAGGGTGACCTGAGCGTTGACCCCCCACAGCACCACCAGTTCGGCGTTCTCCACCACGTTGGGCCAGGCGGTCTGCTGCTCGTACACCTCGATGGAGCCCATCACGTGGGACATGATCACCTGAGCCGCACCGGTGGAGTAGTCACCGGCATAACCGGTGAAACCGCCGGAGAGGTTCATCAGGCGGTGCAGCAGGGTGCGGCTGTTGTGGAACATGCCGACACTCTTCCAGCCGTAGGAACCGGCGTGGATCGCCTGCGGGCCGAAGTCGCTCTGCACGCGCTGGATTTCACCGGCCACCAGTTCGATCGCCTTGTCCCAGCTCACTCGCACCCACTCGTCGGCGCCGCGCAGCTCGGGTTTGGCGCCCGGGCCGTGTTCCAGCCAGCTCTTGCGTACCATGGGGTACTTGATGCGGTTTTTGGCGTGCACCTGGAACGGTGCCATGTCGATGAGATCGTTCGGCGCCGGATCATCGGCCACCGGCTGGACGCGCACCATGCGGCCATCTTCGACGACAGCTTCAAACGCACCCCAGTGGGCGCCGGTCAGAATGCCCTTCTGGGCGGGCACCAGAGTCGGGAACTGGCTCAATGCGGTGCTGATGGCTTGCGCCAGTGCACTCTTGGGAAAAATACCGCCGAGCAGGGGCAGGGCTGCGCAGGCGCCGAGCCCCTTGAGCAGGTTGCGGCGGGACAGATTGGTCTTCTTGTCGTTGAAAAAAGTCATAACGGTTTTCCTCTGTTCCAGCCTTAGTGGGCCGCGCTCATGTCACTGGCATGTTTTTGGACATACTGGGTCAGCATGCGAGCCTGTTCCGGGGTCAGGGAGGTACGAGATTCCATCCCCTTGATGACGCCGATCCACTGGTTGGCATTGAAGTGATCCAGCGCGGTGAGGCCGTGGCAGCCGGTACAGTTGTTGGACATCAGGGTGGAGGCGTATTGCCACAGCTTGCCCTGATCGCCGATGAGCTGGGTCTGGTCGACCCAGGCGGTCAGCTTGACCTGATGCCAGGTGAGGTTGGTGGCGCTGTCGGTTTCGCTCTGGCCGGTGACCAGCGCTTTCTTGGCGGCATCGCCGACCAGTACGCTGAGGATCCGCTTGCCCGGTGCGGCGTAGAACACTTCGCTCACGCCATCCTGTTGCCAGCCTTCGATCTGCACCTTGGCGCGGCCGTTTTCGTTGGCCAGTACTTCCACCTTGGTGGAGGGCATCAGGGTGCCTTCGTCAGTCTTGGCGGCGGCATCGAGGAACAGCGGGGTGGTAGCGATGGCATAACGGGTGGTGACGTTGGCCGGAGTCTGGGCCGCAGCCTGCGCCAGCTCGCTGGCACCGGCGGCAGCCAGGCCGCTCATGTCAGGCATGATGTGGGCGACACCGCGGTGGCAGTCGATACAGGTTTGTCCTTCCTTGATGGCGACCGGGTGTTCGGCACGGGCATTGGGGCGTTGGGCCAGTATGTCCATCGCCTCGTAGCTGTGGCAGCTGCGGCAGGTGGCGGAGTCGTTGGCTTTCAGCTCGTCCCAGACAGATTGGGCCATCCGCAGCTTGTGGGCTTCATATTTCTCAGGCGTGTCGAGCGTGCCGATCGCTTCGTGATAGATATCCTTCACGGCGCGCACCTTGGTCCACAGGTAGGAGGTGGGATCGCCCGGAATGTGGCAGTCGGCACACTCGGCGCGGATCCCCTTGGTGTTCTGGAAGTGGACACTGCCCTGATACTCGGCGAGCGGAGTCTGCATGGAGTGGCAGGAGACGCAGAATTCGGTGGAGCTGGTCTTGTGCAGCACGGTCACGGTGACACCCAGTGCCGCGACACCCAGCAGGGCCCCGAGCAGCAGGAGCCAGAACCAGGTTTTTCTTATCAGTTTTCCAATCATGGCGGCGTTTTCCTACGGTCAATTTTTACCAACATAGTAGTAGTCCAATAGTAGTAGTAATGACAGGGATAAGGCGTTGACCTTCATCATGGTTTATATTTTTTGATGGCTGTCACACTTTGTCTTTTATTTTGATATTGACAGCTTGGTGGAATTAAATTCAATTAATCGTCGATTGAGCAATTTATTCACTTTCCACGACAGCTGTTAGCCCCCTCGCAAAACCCCACAAGATTCGTTGATATAGTGAACAGTGAGCCACAACGGAGTGTCGCCGATGAGCCCTTTCTCACTGCTGTGTGTCGCCGCCAACGTGCAGCTGCTGACCGAATTCGAACAGGAGCTGGCCCCGCTACTCGGCCATTTTGCGCTGGTGGTGGTGGTCGGGCAGGAGTCGGCTGAGCTGGCCTTGGACGAGCTGGATCGTAAGGGGCAGCCGCCCGCCGTGGTGGTGTGTGACAGCGATCTGGGGGATGGGCGAGGGGCCGATTTTCTGATCCGCCTCGGCAGCCGCCACGAGGCGTGCCGCAAGATCCTGTTGGGCAGCCAGCCGGAGATGAAATCGATCATCGAGGCGGTCAACCTCGGTCGTCTCGACTACTACCTGCAGCGCCCCTGGCGCGATGGCAGCCTGCGCCGGGCGGTGATCGAGCAGGCCAGCCACTTTGTGCTGCTCCAGCCCGAGGCTGACCTGCTGAGCTATGCCGCCGTGCTCGACAACCAGAAGTTGCTGCGGGTCCATGTCGATCGCCAGCTGGCGGCCTATCGGCAGGGTTTTATGGATTACACCCACTGCAGCGATGAAGAACTGTCGCGGGTGGTGATCGACGGCCTCTACCAGTTTTTCGATGGCAACGACGAGGCGCGGGTCTGCCGCCACTACAGTCCGGGCCATGTGCTGACCCGCGAGGGGGAGCCCAACAGCTTTCTCTGGTTTATCGCCAAGGGGGAGGTGGTGCTGCGCAAGCGGGACGAGCAGGGCATCGATCAGGAGGTGGTGCACTACCGCACCGGTTCCTTGGTGGGGGGCATGTCCTTCGTCACCGGCGAACCCGCCTTCACCACCGGGGTGACCCTGACCGGCGCCGAGGTGATCAAGCTCGACAAGCTGCAATTCTCCCGGGTGATGCAGGCGCGCAGCGAACTGCTCCCCTCCTTTACCAACCTGCTGCTGCGCCACTTCAACCGCCGCCTGCAAAACAGCATCCGCACCGAGATGCGGCTGCAACAGACCCTCAACTCCCTCGATGCCGCTCACGCCCAGCTGGTGGAGAGCGAAAAGATGGCGATGCTGGGTCAGCTGGTGGCAGGCGTTGCCCACGAGCTGAACAACCCGGTGGCGGCCATCATCCGTGGCAGCGAGACCCTGCGGGCCGCCATCCCCGATCTGGTCAATCTCGAGCTGCCACCCCCCATCAAAGGGCTGGGCAACCAGACCCTCTGTCAGGCACTGACTGCCCAGCCGGTCTCGACCAGCGAGATCCGTGACAAGACCCGGCAGGCTGAGGGGCGCTTTGGCGATCGCCAGCAGGCGCGGCTGGCGGTGCAGATGAATCTGGATGACGAGCTGAACTGGCAGCGCTGGTTTGCCAGCCGCACCGCCGCAGAGCGGGAGGCGCTGCTATCCCGGCTGGAGTTGTTCCAGCAGACCGGCAGCTTCCTGCGCAATATCGAGGTGTGTGCCCGCCGCATCGGCGATCTGGTCAAGAGCCTCAAGCAGTATGCGCGGCAGGATCGGCTCGAACCCTTGCTGGTGGATCTGCACGAGGGGCTGGAAGATACCCTGATGATTTTCGAAAACCGCCTCAAGCACCATGAGATCTGCAAGGAGTACCAGCCGCTGCCGCTGGTGCGCTGTCACCCCATCGCCCTGCAACAGGTGTGGACCAACCTCATCGCCAACAGTCTGGATGCCATGAGCGGCCCGGGGCGACTCACCATCCGCACCGGGTTGCTGGAGCCCGAGTGGGTTATGGTAGAGATCGAGGATAGCGGTTGCGGCATCGAGCCCGAGCTGTGGCAGCGGATCTTCGATCTCAACTTCACCACCAAGCGGGAGGGCCATTTCGGTCTTGGTATCGGTCTGAGCGTTTCGCTGCAGATAGTTCAGCAGCACCACGGCCGGATCGAGGTGGCCTCCGAACCGGGCCGCTACACCCGGATGCGGGTCTGTCTGCCGCTGGACGGCATGGGGCAGGCCGGTTACGGGGGCGAACCTCAAAACAACAAGGAGCATGCGGCCTGAGCCGTCGCCAGCATCAATCGTGCGACGTGCCAAACCATGTCGCCAAGGAGGAGTAATGAACAAACACTATCTGATCCTGTGTGTGGACGATGAGCGGGAGGTGCTGGATGCGGTGATCCACGATCTCGCCCCGTTCCGTTCCCACTTCGAGCTGGAGGCGGCCGAGAGTGTCGATGAGGCGCGAGCGGTGGTGGAGGAGTGGGAGGGCGACGGCAACAAGCTGGCGCTGATCCTCTGTGACCACATCATGCCGGGAACCCTGGGGGTCGATTTTCTGGTGGAGCTGAACCGGCGTGCCACCACCCGTGCCAGTCGCAAATTGCTGTTGACCGGGCAAGCGGGGCTGGAAGCGACCGTCGAGGCGGTCAATCGTGGCGGACTGCACTACTACCTTGCCAAGCCGTGGAAGCTGGAGACCCTGCAAGAGGCGGTGCGCGAACAGCTGACCGACTACCTGCTGGCGGAAGATGGCGAAAATGCCTTCCACTATGCGCCGCTGCTCAATCAGGCGCGGCTGTTTGCCGCCATCCACGATCACCCGTTCGACGAATAGGGGCAGTTGGGCTTTCGCGGTGGCAGTTGTATACTGTCTGCATATACAGTATTGCAGGTAGCCACCGATGCGACTCTTTATCGCCGAGAAGCCCACGCTGGGCCGCGCCATTGCCGATGCCCTGCCCAAGCCCCACAAGAAGGGCGACGGTTTTATCGAAACAGCCCAGGGGGATGTGGTCACCTGGTGTATCGGCCATCTGCTGGAGCAGGCTGAGCCCGATGCCTATGACGCCGCCTTCAAGCAGTGGCGGATGGAGCACCTCCCCATCATCCCCGCCCAGTGGCAGCTGGTGGCCAAGCCCAAGACCAAAGCCCAGCTCACCGTTATCAAGCGGCTGATCAAGCAGGCCGACTGCGTGGTCAACGCCGGTGACCCGGATCGGGAAGGGCAACTGCTGGTGGACGAGGTAATCGACTTTCTCGGCTACCCGAAAACCAAGCCGGTGCAGCGTTGTCTCATCAGCGATCTCAACCCGCCCGCGGTGCGCCGCGCGCTCGAGAAGCTGCGGGACAACAAGGAGTTCGTGCCGCTGGCGGTCTCCGCACTTGCCCGCAGTCGGGCCGACTGGCTCTATGGCATCAACATGACCCGCGCCTACACCCTGCTCGGGCGCAAGGCAGGTTGCAGCGAGCTGCTCTCGGTCGGTCGGGTGCAGACCCCGCTGCTCGGGCTGGTGGTGCGACGAGATCTCGAGATCGAGGCCTTTGTACCCAAACCCTTCTACGAGGTGCTGGCCCATCAGCTGACCGACGGTAACGAGCGCTTCACCGCCAAGTGGTTGCCGTCCGAAGCCTGCCTGCCGTGGCAGGACGAGGAGGGGCGGGTGCTCAACCGGGCGCTGGCCGACAAGGTGGTGAGCCGGATCAACGGCCAACCGGCACAGGTCGAATCGGTGGAGGAGCAGGCCCGCAAGCAGGCGGCGCCGCTGCCCTACAACCTCTCCAGCCTGCAGATCGATGCCGCCAAACGGTTCGGTATGGATGCCAAGCGGGTGCTCGACATCTGCCAGAGCCTCTACGAACGCCACAAGCTCATCACCTATCCGCGCTCCGACAGCCGCTACCTGCCGACCGATCATTTCAAGCGGGCCGAGCAGGTGCGCGGCGCCATCGCCGCCACAGCGCCCACGCTGGCCAAGGCGGTTAGCGAGGCGGATGGCAAGATCCGCAGCAAGGCGTGGAACGACAGCAAGGTGGATGCCCACCACGCCATCATCCCCACCGAGAAGCAGGGCAATCCCGCCACGTTGGGGGCCGACGAGGCGAAGCTCTATGGCCTGATTGCCCGCCAGTACCTGCTGCAGTTCTATCCCCCGTTCGAATACAACGACAGCAAGGTGCTGCTGCGCATCGCCGGTGGTCTGTTTCAGGCCAAGGCGCGCCGCATTCTGAAAGCGGGTTGGAAGGCACTGCTCGGGGTGGAGGAGGATGACGACGAAGAGAAGGCGGGCACCCTGCCGGCTCTGAAAGAGGGAGAGCAACTGTTGTGCGAGCGGGGCGAACTGCTGGAGAAGATGACCCAGCCGCCCAAGTCGTTCACCGATGCCACCCTGCTGGCGGCCATGACCGGCATCGCCCGCTATGTGCAGGATCCCGAGATCCGCAAAACTCTGCGCGATACCGACGGCCTCGGCACCGAGGCGACCCGGGCCGGTATCATCGACCTGCTGTTCAAGCGCCGCTTTCTGGTGCGTCAGGGCAAGAGCATCAAGGCGACCCCGACCGGGCGGGCGCTGGTGCAGGCGCTGCCCGCCACCGCCACTACGCCGGATATGACGGCGCTGTGGGAGCAGAGCCTAGGCCAGATCGCCGAGCGCCACGGCAGCTATCAGCAGTTTATGGGGCCGCTCACCGAACAGCTCAACGGCTTGATCGAGGGGGCGCGGCAGGACTCTGGCGCCAGCTTCAGCGACCTGCCGAAGGAGGCGCCGGGTGCCAGCAAACGGCGCTTTACCAAACGCAAGAGTCCAGCGGTTGGCGGTGCAGCGCCTCGCAAGAGTTCGGGCAAGCGTACGGCCAGAAGCAAGGCGGCCTGACCGTGTGAGGGACGTTGCTGACTGATGCGCCAAAGCTGCCAGCGGAAAAGAGAGAGGGGCCATGTGCCCCTCTCTCTTTTTTATCGCGGTAATGGCTTGGCTCCACTTAGCCGGTGTAGACGTTCTCTTCCGGATAACGGATGCGGGTCTCGACCGGGCGGGCCAGCATAAAGGCCAGGGTCAGGGGACCGAGACGGCCGCAGATCATCACCAGCACCAGGATCAGCTTGCCCGGCTCGCTCAGGGAGGCGGTGATGCCGGTAGAGAGGCCGACGGTGGCAAATGCCGAGATGGTCTCGAACATGATTTTGTCGAACGGCAGATCCTCGGTCACCATCAGCAGGAACATCGCCAGCATCAGCACCATGGTGCTGACGATGATGATGGCCAGCGATCGGGTCACGATCTGGGGTGACAGGGTGCGGCCAAAAGCGGTGACATGGGGCCGTTTGGTCAGAAACGCCTTGGTCGCCAGCAGCACGACTGCGAAGGTAGTCACCTTGATACCGCCACCGGTCGAAGTCGCACCGGCACCGATAAACATCAGCATCATCAGGAACAGCAGCGCCGCCGGGGTCATCAGCCCGATATCGATGGTATTGAAACCGGCGGTACGGGCACTGGCAGAGTGGAAGAAGGCCGCCAGCAGCTGGCCACCGAAACCTGCCTTGCCGAGGGTGCCCGGGTTGTTGTGCTCCAGCAGCCAGAACATCAGGGTACCGGCCAGCAACAGCGCCGGGGTCATCAGCAGCATCAGCTTGCTGTGCAGCTTCAGCTTGCGCCAGCGGCGGTTGCGCACCAGATCGACGATGACGGTAAAGCCGATCCCCCCGAGGATCAGCAGACCGGCGATGGTCAGGCTGATGATGGGGTCGTCTCTATAGTCCATGAGATTGTTGGCAAACAGCGAGAAGCCGGCGTTGTTAAAGGCCGATACCGCGTGGAAGAAGCTGACATAGAGGCCGTGCACCCACCCCATCTCGGGCACCCAGCGGATCGCCATGATGCCGGTGCCGATCAGCTGGGCAATAAAGGCGAACAGCACGATACGTTTGACCAGCTGGATGATGTTGACCGAGCCCTCCTGTCCCAGCGCCTCCTTGGCCAATACCTGTTGGCGCAGACCGACCCGTTTGCTGAAGATGGCGATCAGCAACAGGGTCATTGTCATCTGGCCCAGTCCGCCGATCTCCATCAGCATCAGCAGGAAAATCTGCCCCTGCAGGGTGAAGGCGCTGCCGGTGTCCACCACGCCAAGACCCGTCACGCTGATGGCCGAGGTGGCGGTAAACAGGGCGTTGACGAAGGTGACCTCGCCATTGTGGCTGGAGGGTTGCACCAGAAAGATGGTGCCAACCAGCAGGATGAACAGGAAGCTGCCGAGGATCAGCCTTGCCTCGCTCCAGCGGGAGTCCTGCTCCCGATGCAGCGCAAAGGCGTAGCTGCTGCGCCAGTTGATCATAGGGTTTCGAGCCAGTGGTCGATGGCGTGCTTGTTGCCCGCGAGGATCAGGATGTCGCCAAGTTGCAGCTCCATCTTGCCGGTCAGCACGTTGTGCAGCACTTCACCGCGCTTGATGGCGAGCAACTGGAAATCGCTCTGCTGCAGCAGGTGAAGGTCCCCGAGCGCCTTGCCATTTTGCGGCAGGCCGATGACAAACTCGGTCAGCACCATGTTGTGGCCCAGCTCCAGATAGTCGAACAGCCGGTTGTCCAGCATGCTCTGGGCGACCCGGCGACCCATGTCCCACTCCGGGTTGATCACCTTGTCGGCGCCCACTTTCTGCAGGATCTTGGCGTGGAACTTGTCACGCGCCTTGACCCACACCTTCTTCACGCCCGCCTCTTTCAGGACGAGGGTGGTTAGGATGCTGGTCTCCAGGTTGTCGCCGATGGCGACGAAGACGATATCGAAATGGGCCAGTCCCAGTTCGGCGACAGTGGCCTCATCAGTGGCGTCAGCGACGATGACGTGATTGCAGAGAGCGGCGATTTGACGGGTCTTGCTCTCGTCGATATCGATGGCCAGCACTTCGGCATCTTGCCGTTGCAGCTCTTCACATAACGCGCTGCCAAACAGGCCCAGGCCGATGACGGCAAACTGGTTGTTCATGAGTTGTTCCTCAACAGTTGAAGCCGTCTACTGTAAACCACTGTTATTGCCCCGCAAAGGGCCCGAGTTTTTCGTCAGGGGGTAACTTGAGGTAGACTGCGTCCTTGCACCAAGCCGGGATAGACCGATGAAACTGAATGCCAACGCCTCCTTGTTGAAGCTCAACACCCTTGCCCTCGATGCTTATTGCCTCTGGCTGGCCGAGGTGGAGCAGGTTGCCGATCTGGCGACCCTGCGTGCCGATCCGCAGCTCAACCAGCTGCCACGCCTCAATCTGGGCGGCGGCAGCAACATGCTCTTCACCACCGATTTTCTCGGTCTGGTGGTGCTTAACCGGCTCAAGGGGATTGCCGCTGAAGATGGTGGCGATCACTGGTTGCTGCATGTGGCGGCGGGTGAGGATTGGCATCAGCTGGTACGCCACTGCCTCCTGCAGGGCTGGTATGGGCTGGAGAATCTGGCGCTGATCCCCGGTACGGTCGGTGCGGCGCCGGTGCAGAACATTGGCGCGTATGGCGTAGAGCTGGCTGACTTCTGCGCCTATGTCGAGGCGTTCAACTGGCAGAGCGGCGAGATTGAGCGGATCGCGGCGGCAGAGTGCCACTTCGGTTATCGCGACAGCATCTTCAAGCACGAGTATCAGGATTCCCACCTGATCACCGCAGTCGGGCTCAAACTGCCCAAGGCGTGGCAGCCGGTGCTGGGCTATGGCCCGCTGGCGGCGCTCGGTGACACACCTTCTGCGCAGGCCATCTTCGATACCGTCTGTGCCACCCGCATGGCCAAACTGCCGGATCCCGCCGTGCTCGGCAATGCGGGCAGTTTCTTCAAAAATCCGGTGGTGCCTGCGGCGCTGGCGAAGTCGCTCAAGGCGCGCTATCCGCAGATGCCCTGCTATCCGGCCGGAGAAGGGCAGGCCAAGCTGGCGGCGGGCTGGCTCATCGATCAGTGCGGCCTGAAAGGCTTCGCCATCGGCCGCGCCGCCGTCCATCAGGAGCAGGCGCTGGTGCTGGTCAATCTGGGGGGCGCCAGCGCCATGGAGCTGATCGCGCTGGCGGCCCATGTTCGCGATAGCGTGGAACAAAAGTTTGGCGTGGCACTGGAGCACGAGGTGCGCTTCATGGGGCCGCAGGGCGAAACCTGGCTCGACGAGGTGCTCTCATGACCTTGACTCCCATCAGACAGACCCTGATCACCCTGCTCAGCGACGGCCAGTTTCACTCCGGCGAACAGTTGGGCGAGCAGCTTGGCATCAGCCGGGCGGCGGTGAGCAAACACATGGCGGCGCTCAAGGAGCTGGGGCTGGATCTGTTCAGCCTGACCGGCAAGGGCTACCGGCTGGCGGTGCCGATGGCGCTCTATGATCAGGCCACCTTGCAAGCGCTGGCCCCGATGGCGCCGGTGCACTGTTTTCCGGTTATTGGCTCGACCAATCAGCACCTGCTGGATCGGGTCAATGATCTGCGCTCCGGCGAGAGTTGTCTGGCCGAGTGCCAGACCGCCGGGCGCGGTCGCCGTGGCAAACCCTGGATTTCGCCGTTCGGTTGCCAGCTGATCCTCAGCATGTACTGGCGACTCGAACAAGGCATGGCGGCGGCCATGGGGCTGAGTCTGGCGGTCGGTGTTGCTGTGGTCGAGGCGCTGGAATCCCTTGGCTATCAGGGCGTCGAGCTCAAGTGGCCGAACGACCTCTACTATCAGGGCCGCAAGCTGGCGGGGATACTGGTGGAGATGAGCGGTAGCGCTGGCGCCAGCTGTCATCTGGTGATCGGCATCGGTCTCAATCTGGCGATGCCTGCCCGCGAAGGGGAGAAGATCGATCAGGCCTGGGCCGAGCTGCGCCACATCAATCCGGAACTGGTGGATCGCAATCAGCTGGCGGCCCGGATGATCGTCCATCTGCAGCTGGCGCTGCACACCTTTGAGCAGCAGGGTCTGGCAAGTTTTGTCGATGACTGGAACCGGCTCGATCACTTTGCCGGTCGCCCGGTGCGCCTGTTGATGGGGGATCAGGAGATCCGCGGCATCGCCCGTGGCATCGATGATCGCGGCGCCCTGCGCCTGGAGACGGGTGAAGGGGTCAAATTCTATCTGGGGGGCGAGCTCTCCCTGCGCCGGGGCGACTGAGGGCCAGCAAGGCCGCTGATGATGCCAAACAGAAGAGGGGGCCTGCGGGCCCCCTCTTCGTTATCCGGCAATCGCTGCCATCATTTGCGCAGCTTGATTTGCTCGATGGCGTGCTCATGGCCCTTGGTCATGATCAGGTTGGCACGCTCACGAGTTGGCAGGATATTTTCCTGCAAATTCAGATAGTTGATGTCTTGCCAGATATTGCTGGCGATCCGGGTCGCCTCACTCTCCGCCAGCTTGGCGTAGTTATGGAAGTAGGAGTCGGGATCCGAGAAGGCACCGCTGCGGAATTTCAGGAAGCGTTCGATATACCAGGTACGCAGCAGTTCGGCATCGGCATCCACATAGATGGAGAAGTCGACGAAGTCGGAGACAAAGACCCGATGGGGCTCCTGGGGGTAGTCCATGCCGCTTTGCAGCACATTGAGTCCTTCCAGGATCAGGATGTCCGGCTGCTCCACCACCTTCTTCTCATCGGGAATGATGTCGTAGATGAGGTGGGAGTAGACCGGCGCTTCGACCTTCTCGTGACCGGCGCGGATATTGGCGACAAACTCCACCAGATGGCGGATGTCGTAGGATTCCGGGAATCCCTTGCGGCGCATCAGGCCGCGCTCTTCCAGTACCTTGTTGGGATAGAGGAAGCCATCGGTGGTGACCAGCTCTACCCGCGGATGTTCCGGCCAGCGCTCCAGCAGCGCCTGCAGAATACGGGCCGTGGTGCTTTTGCCCCCCGCCACGCTGCCAGCAATGCTGATGATATAGGTACCCTTGCCGCGGGACTGACCGAGGAACTGCTCCAGTACCCGGCTGCGACGTTGCTTGGCTTTGACATAGAGATTGAGCAGGCGGGAGAGGGGCAGGTAGATCTCTTCCACTTCCCGCAATGACACCTTCTCGTTGATCCCGCGCAGGGTCTGCAGATCGTGTTCGGTCAGGGTCAGGGGGACCGAATCGCGCAATAACGCCCATTGATCGCGGGTGAATTGCAGATAGGGGTTATGCTCTGTCGTCATGGTGTCATCACTGTTTCTTGGGCACGGCGACCATACACCAAGGGGGGGGGAGCGACAAGGGACGCAGCAGGATTGGCTTGTTTGCCCCCGCTTTTTTGCAAACTTCCCGGCAATAAAGCATATTTTGCCGGGTTCAATGGTTGCATCCCCCAAAACCTTACAATAAAATGCGCGACGCTTGACTGTCTGTCGTCTATTTGCCGTGCAAAAGCGATAAAAACAACGGGTGCAAGCAGAATTACCGTTGTGACAATCTGGCGTCTGGAGGGGTTCCCGAGCGGCCAAAGGGATCAGACTGTAAATCTGACGGCTCTGCCTTCGAAGGTTCGAATCCTTCTCCCTCCACCATATTTCTCTGCGGTTTGAGTTCTTTGGGTTAGAGAAATGCGGGCATCGTATAATGGCTATTACCTCAGCCTTCCAAGCTGATGATGCGGGTTCGATTCCCGCTGCCCGCTCCAAGATGCTGATATGGCTCAAGCGATACCAAGAGCTACACCCTCGGGTGAGGTCGGCAGTCGAATCTGCCTGTCAGCACCAGCCTCTCTTCCCCACCAGATTCAAATCCATCATATAAACTGTTCTGTGGTTAGCTTGCCACCGCGTACTCAGCGTTAGTTTAGAGGGACGATCATGTCTAAAGAAAAATTTGAGCGTAATAAACCGCACGTTAACGTGGGTACCATCGGCCACGTTGACCACGGTAAAACCACCCTGACTGCAGCTATCACCAACGTGCTGGCCAAGCACTTCGGTGGTAAAGCTTTCGCCTTCGACCAGATCGACAAGGCACCGGAAGAGCGTGAGCGTGGTATCACCATCAACACCTCCCACGTAGAATACGACACCGCTACCCGTCACTACGCTCACGTAGATTGCCCGGGTCACGCCGACTACGTTAAAAACATGATCACCGGTGCTGCCCAGATGGATGGCGCGATCCTGGTAGTAGCAGCGACTGACGGCCCGATGCCGCAGACTCGTGAGCACATCCTGCTGGGTCGTCAGGTTGGTATTCCGTACATGATCGTGTTCATGAACAAGTGTGACATGGTTGATGACGAAGAGCTGCTCGAACTGGTCGAGATGGAAGTTCGTGAACTGCTGACCGAATATGACTTCCCGGGTGATGACCTGCCGGTAGTTCGTGGTTCCGCGCTGAAAGCGCTGGAAGGCGATGCTGCATGGGAAGAGAAGATCATCGAGCTGGCTCACCACCTGGATACCTACATCCCGGAGCCGGAGCGCGCAATTGACCTGCCGTTCCTGATGCCTATCGAAGACGTATTCTCTATCGCTGGCCGTGGTACCGTAGTTACCGGTCGTGTAGAGCGCGGTATCGTTAAAGTCGGTGAGACTGTAGAAATCGTTGGTATCAAAGATACCGTTTCTACCACCTGTACCGGTGTTGAAATGTTCCGTAAGCTGCTGGACGAAGGTCGTGCAGGCGAGAACATCGGCGCACTGCTGCGTGGCGTGAAGCGTGAAGACGTAGAACGTGGTCAAGTACTGGCCAAGCCGGGTTCAATCAAGCCGCACACCAAGTTTGAATCTGAAGTGTACGTACTGTCCAAAGAAGAAGGTGGTCGTCATACCCCGTTCTTCAAAGGCTACCGTCCGCAGTTCTACTTCCGTACTACCGACGTGACCGGTACCATCGAACTGCCGGAAGGCGTTGAAATGGTAATGCCAGGCGACAACATCAAAATGGTTGTTACCCTGATTGCCCCGATCGCAATGGACGACGGCCTGCGTTTCGCTATCCGTGAAGGTGGCCGTACCGTAGGTGCCGGTGTTGTAGCCAGCGTAATCGCTTAATCTTTGGCTTACATAAATAAAGCAAAGCCCCTATAATAGGGGCTTTCTTGTGTAGGGGCGTAGTTCGAATTGGTAGAACAGCGGTCTCCAAAACCGATGGTTGCGGGTTCGAGTCCTGCCGCCCCTGCCATATACCTCGTCTCGTACGGGGCTTTTGTGTCTTTGGTTACGTCAGATACAGGTGGGTTGTATGAGTGTTAGTTCTGAGAGCCAGGGCGGAAGCAAGGATACCCTGCTTTGGGGCCTGGTTTTCATTATCCTGGCGGCCGCTGTAGTGGGTAATTACCTGCTCAACGATGTTGTCGCTGCCGTCCGCGCCCTGGGTGTGGTCGTTGTCATTGCTGCTGCCGGTGCAGTAGCCCTGCAAACCACCAAGGGAAAGGCAACACTGGCATTTGCCCGTGAGTCTCGCCTGGAAGTCCGCAAGGTCGTATGGCCGACCCGTCAGGAAGCCATTCAGACAACCCTGATTGTGCTGGCGGTGACCGCCGTGATGGGGCTGCTGCTGTTCGTTCTGGACGGTGCCTTGGTCTGGTTGGTCAACCTGATTACCGGTGTGTAAGGATAAGCCATGACTGAACAACGTGAACAACGTATGAGATGGTATGTCGTGCAGGCTTTTTCCGGCTATGAAGGCCGTGTAGCCAAGTCCCTGCGCGAGCATATCAAGATGCATGGCATGGAAGACATGTTCGGTGAAGTACTGGTCCCGACCGAAGAAGTGGTCGAGATGCGTGCTGGCCAGAAGCGCAAGAGTGAGCGCAAGTTTTTCCCGGGTTATGTCCTGGTCCAGATGATGATGGATGAAACCACATGGCACCTGGTGCGTAACGTGCCACGCGTAATGGGCTTCATCGGCGGTACTTCCGACCGTCCGGCACCGATCTCCGACAAAGAGGCCGATGCCATCCTGAACCGTCTGCAGGATGCCCACGACAAGCCGCGTCCGAAAACCCTGTTTGAACCGGGTGAAATGGTGCGGGTTGCCGATGGTCCGTTTGCCGACTTCAACGGTACCGTTGAAGAGGTCGATTATGAGAAGAGCCGCGTGAAGGTCTCTGTACTGATCTTCGGTCGTTCTACTCCTGTTGAACTGGATTTTGGTCAGGTCGAAAAGGGCTGATTGAATTCTGTACGTTTAACGGTTGTCAGGGGCAGCGATTATCTCTATAATTCGCTGCCCCTTTATTAGTTGGGGAGCCGTTTGCAGGAGCAAGTCTCCGAGGCGCTAGAACCCATTTTTGAGGTAATTTCCTAATGGCTAAGAAAGTCACAGCTTATATCAAGCTGCAGGTTGCTGCTGGTGCAGCCAACCCGTCTCCTCCCGTTGGTCCTGCACTGGGTCAACACGGTGTGAACATCATGGAATTCTGTAAGGCGTTCAACGCTCGTACAGAGAAGCTGGAAAAAGGTTCACCGACTCCGGTCGTGATCACCGTTTACAGTGACCGTTCCTTCACCTTCGAAACCAAGACTCCGCCTGCTTCCTTCCTGCTGAAGAAAGCTGCTGGTATCAAGTCTGGTTCTGCCAAGCCGAACAAAGACAAGGTTGGTAAGGTGACCGTAGCCCAGCTGCAAGAAATCGCCAAGACCAAAGAACCGGATATGACCGGTGCCGATCTGGATGCAAAAGTACGTTGCATCGCAGGCTCCGCTCGTTCCATGGGTCTGGTAGTGGAGGATTAAGACAATGGCTAAACTTTCCAAGCGTATGCGCGTTATTCGCGAAAAAGTTGACGGTACCAAAGAGTACTCCATCAACGAAGCCATTGCCCTGCTGAAAGAACTGGCTACCGCCAAGTTCGTTGAAAGCGTTGACGTTGCTGTCAACCTGGGTATCGACGCTCGTAAATCTGACCAAAACGTACGTGGTGCTACTGTACTGCCGCACGGTACCGGTCGTGATGTACGCGTTGCCGTATTTACTCAAGGTGCCAACGCCGAAGCAGCTAAAGCTGCCGGTGCTGACCTGGTAGGTATGGATGACCTGGCCGATCTGGTTAAGAAAGGCGAGATGAACTTCGACGTCGTGATCGCATCCCCTGATGCAATGCGCGTTGTTGGTCAACTGGGTCAAATCCTGGGCCCGCGCGGCCTGATGCCGAACCCGAAAGTTGGTACTGTAACTCCTAACGTTGCTGAAGCGGTCAAGAACGCCAAAGCCGGTCAGGTTCGTTACCGTAACGACAAGAATGGTATCATCCATACCACTCTGGGTAAGGTTTCTTTCGACGAAGTTCAGCTGAAAGAAAACTTGGAAGCTCTGCTGGTTGCCCTGAAAAAAGGCAAACCCTCTTCCGCCAAAGGTATCTTCATCAAGAAAGTCAGCATCTCCACCACCATGGGTGCCGGTGTTGCCGTAGACCAAGCTTCTCTGGAAGCTCAGGCCTAATTGATGGGTTTTACAAGGCGCAAAATTTAATCTATAATTTTGCGCCTTGATTGGTTGGGGGTTTCGACCTCCGTCCAAGACCGCAGGAGGCTGCAAAGCCTTAATGTTTCCTGCGTAGACGGTGCCGGAAACCCAGCGAGAAAGTTTCTTTCTCTTCTGGAATCCTGCTACCGCATCGTTCCCCTCTGTTGTAAAGGTAGGGGGGATGTGTCTGTACTGGGTCAATAGACCCGGATTCAATCCAGGAGTTAAGCCAATGGCATTGGGACTCGAAGACAAAAAGGCAATTGTTGCTGAAGTCAACGAAGCTGCCAAAGGCGCTCTGTCTGCAGTTGTAGCCGATTCTCGCGGTGTGACTGTAGATAAGATGACCGTCCTGCGTAAAACCGCTCGCGAAGCTGGTGTGTACATGCGCGTTGTGCGTAACACCCTGCTGCGTCGTGCAGTTGAAGGTACCGAATTCGAGTGCCTGAACAACGCATTTACCGGTCCTACCTTGATTGCTTTCTCTAACGAACACCCGGGCGCTGCTGCTCGTCTGTTCAAAGAGTTTGCCAAAGCGAACCAAAAGTTCGAAATCAAGGCTGGCGCTTTTAACGGTGAGTTTATCGCCGCAGCACAAATTGATCGTCTGGCCACGCTGCCGACCTACGACGAAGCGATTGCGAAGTTGATGGCGACTATGAAAGAAGCCTCTGCTGGCAAGCTGGTTCGTACCATCGCTGCTGTGCGTGATCAGAAGCAAGCTGCTGCTTGATTCTCGCCTATCTAGGCTGTTTGAGTTTATTCAACATCAGGAATTTTTGTCATGTCTATCACTAAAGACCAAATCATCGAAGCCGTTGCTTCCATGTCTGTAATGGAAGTTGTTGAGCTGATCGAAGCTATGGAAGAGAAGTTCGGTGTTTCTGCCGCTGTTGCTGTTGCTGCCGGTCCGGCTGCTGAAGCAGTAGAAGAGAAAACCGAGTTCGACGTAGTTCTGACCGCTGCTGGCGCCAACAAAGTTGCCGTCATCAAAGCCGTTCGTGGCGCTACCGGTCTGGGCCTGAAAGAAGCCAAAGATCTGGTTGAAGCTGCCCCGGCTAACCTGAAAGAAGGCGTGTCCAAGGACGAAGCTGAAGCTCTGAAGAAGCAGCTTGAAGAAGCTGGTGCTTCTGTTGAGATCAAATAATCTGCATTTATGTAGATTAGCCTGATAAAACAGGCTAGGGCTGGTGAATATTTGTTCACCAGCCTTTTTGCGCTGTAGACTGAGAGCATTTCACACCGTTTACGACTCTCGGTGCACCAGCAATCCGGACTGTTTCCATTCGTCCGGGCCAACACAAAACGGTGTTGAGACAGAGCTGTCCTGCGGGACAGAGTGGGTCACTTATCAGCGAGCTGAGGAACCCTATGGTTTACTCTTATACCGAAAAAAAACGCATTCGTAAGGACTTCGGTAAGCGAGACCAGGTACTGGACACGCCTTATCTGTTGTCCATTCAGCTGGACTCCTTCAAGCAGTTCATCGAGGCTGACCCGGAAGGTGAATATGGCCTAGAGGCCGCTTTCCGTAGCGTTTTCCCGATCACCAGTTACTCCGGTAGTGCTGAGCTTCAGTATGTCAGCTATCGCCTGGGTGAGCCGGTATTTGACGTAAAAGAATGCCAGATCCGTGGAGTGACCTACTCCGCGCCGCTGCGTGTCAAGCTTCGTATGGTTCTGTACGATCGTGAAGCAGCTGCCGGCACCGTCAAAGACATCAAGGAACAAGAAGTATACATGGGCGAAATTCCGCTCATGACCGAGAACGGCACCTTTGTTATCAATGGTACCGAGCGGGTTATCGTCTCCCAGCTGCACCGCAGCCCGGGCGTCTTCTTCGACCACGATAAAGGCAAAACTCATTCATCCGGTAAGGTACTGTATAACGCTCGCGTTATCCCCTACCGTGGCTCCTGGCTGGACTTCGAGTTCGATGCAAAAGACAACCTGTTTGTCCGTATCGACCGTCGTCGCAAACTGCCAGCATCCATTATTCTGCGCGCTCTGGACTTCACTTCCGAACAGATCCTGGCCACCTTCTTCGAGACCATCGGTTTTGAAGTAAAAGATGGCAAGTTGATGATGGATTTGGTGCCAGAGCGTCTGCGTGGTGAAACTGCGACCTTTGACATCGTGGCCAATGGCGCCGTGGTGGTTGAGACCGGTCGTCGTGTGACTGCGCGTCACATCCGTCAGTTGGAAAAAGATGCCGTTACCCAGATTGAGGTACCGGTTGAGTATGTTGTTGGCAAAGTTGCTGCCAAGGACTACGCACATCCGCAAACTGGCGAGATGGTCGTGACCGCCAACCAGGCACTGAGCCTGGAAGCGATCGCCAACCTGTCCCAAGCCGGCTTCAAGCACTTCGAGGTTCTGTTCACCAACGAACTGGATCACGGTGCCTACATGTCCGAGACCCTGCGTGTCGACTCCAGCTCCAACCGTTTGGAAGCGCTGGTCGAGATCTATCGCATGATGCGTCCGGGCGAGCCGCCTACTCGCGAAGCTGCAGAACAGCTGTTCGAAAACCTGTTCTTCTCCGCCGAGCGTTACGACCTGTCTACCGTAGGTCGGATGAAGTTCAACCGCCGTCTGGGTCGTGAAGACGAGACTGGCGCTGGCGTACTGACCAAAGACGACATCGTTGAAGTCATGAAGCGCCTGATCGACATCCGTAACGGCAACGACGAAGTGGACGATATCGACCACCTGGGTAACCGTCGTATCCGTTCTGTCGGTGAAATGGCCGAGAACCAGTTCCGCGTCGGTCTGGTGCGTGTCGAGCGTGCGGTCAAGGAGCGTCTCTCCCTGGGCGACCTGGACACCCTGATGCCGCAGGATCTGATCAACGCCAAGCCGATCTCCGCCGCAGTCAAAGAGTTCTTTGGTTCCAGTCAGCTGTCCCAGTTTATGGACCAGAACAACCCGCTCTCCGAAGTGACCCACAAGCGTCGTATTTCCGCGCTGGGCCCGGGCGGTTTGACTCGTGAGCGTGCCGGCTTTGAAGTCCGAGACGTACACCCGACTCACTACGGTCGTCTGTGCCCTATCGAGACTCCTGAAGGTCCGAACATCGGTCTGATCAACTCGCTGTCCGTGTACTCTCGTACCAACGAGTACGGTTTCCTCGAGACCCCGTATCGCAAGGTCATTGACGGTGTGATCACCGACGAAGTGGACTACCTGTCTGCTATCGAAGAAGGCAAGTACGTGATCGCACAGGCTAACGCCGCGACCACCGAAGATGGCCGTCTGAAAGATGAATTGATCCCGTGCCGTCATAAAGGTGAATCCACCTTTATGAACGCCGACCAGATCCAGTATATGGACGTGAGCCCGCAGCAGATCGTATCTGTGGCAGCGGCTCTGATCCCGTTCCTGGAACACGATGACGCGAACCGCGCATTGATGGGTTCAAACATGCAACGTCAGGCTGTACCGACTCTGCGTGCTGACAAGCCGCTGGTAGGTACCGGTATGGAACGCGCTGTGGCCGTTGACTCCGGTGTAACCGTAGTGGCCAAGCGTGGCGGCGTAATCGACTATGTCGATGCCTCCCGTATCGTCCTGAAGGTCAATGAAGATGAGCTGATGCCAGGCGAAGCCGGTATCGACATCTACAACCTGACCAAATACACCCGTTCCAACCAGAACACCTGTATCAACCAGCGTCCTTGCGTGATGTTGGGTGAGCCGGTGATGGCTGGCGACGTACTGGCTGACGGCCCGTCCACCGATCTGGGTGAACTGGCACTGGGTCAGAACATGCGCGTCGCGTTCATGCCGTGGAACGGTTACAACTTTGAAGACTCGATCCTGGTGAACGAGCGTGTTGTTCAGGAAGATCGCCTGACCACCATCCATATCCAGGAACTGGCCTGTATCTCCCGTGACACCAAGCTGGGTCCGGAAGAGATCACTGCTGACATCCCGAACGTGGGTGAAGCCGCTCTGTCCAAGCTGGACGAGTCCGGTATCGTCTACGTGGGTGCCGAAGTGAAGGGCGGCGACATTCTGGTCGGTAAGGTAACGCCGAAAGGTGAAACCCAGCTGACGCCGGAAGAGAAGCTGCTGCGCGCCATCTTCGGTGAGAAGGCCTCCGATGTGAAGGACTCCTCCCTGCGTGTACCGAACGGTGTGTACGGTACCGTGGTTGACGTGCAAGTCTTTACCCGCGATGGCGTGGAAAAAGACAAGCGTGCCAAAGAAATCGAAGAGATGCAGCTGAAGGAAGCGAAGAAGGACTTGACCGAAGAGTTCAAGATCCTGGAAGACGGCATTTTCGGCCGCTCCCGCAACCTGCTGCTGGCCGCCGGTTACAGCGAAGATCGTCTGAACAAGCTCGATCGCTCCAAGTGGTTTGAACTGGCCATCGAAGACGAAGGCAAGCAGACCGAACTGGAACAGATCGCTGAACAGCACGTTGAGCTGAAAGCCGAGTTCGACAAGAAATTCGAGAACAAGCGTCGCAAGATTATCCAGGGTGATGATCTGGCGCCGGGCGTACTGAAAATCGTCAAGGTTTATCTGGCAGTCAAGCGTCGCATCCAGCCGGGTGACAAGATGGCGGGCCGTCACGGTAACAAGGGTGTTATCTCCAAGATCTGTCCGGTCGAGGATATGCCCCATGACGAGTTCGGCCGTCCGGTCGACATCGTACTGAACCCGTTGGGTGTACCATCCCGTATGAACATCGGTCAGATCCTCGAAGTGCACCTGGGCCTTGCGGCCAAGGGTATCGGCGAGAAGATCGATCGCATGGTCAAAGAGCAGCGCGAGCTGCACGAGATGCGCAACTTCCTGCAACAGGTCTATGACCTGGGCGAGAAGGACACCCAGCAAGTGAACATCGCCGAACTGTCTGACGACGACGTACGTATCCTGGTGGGTAACCTGCGTAAGGGTCTGCCGGTTGCTACTCCAGTGTTTGATGGTGCCAAAGAGCGCGAAATCAAAGCCCTGCTGAAGCTGGCCGACCTGCCGGAATCCGGTCAGATTGACTTGTTCGATGGCCGTACCGGTAACCGCTTCGAGCGTAAAGTAACCGTTGGTTACATGTACATGCTGAAGTTGAACCACTTGGTCGACGACAAGATGCACGCGCGTTCTACCGGTTCTTACAGCCTGGTTACCCAGCAGCCGCTGGGTGGTAAGGCTCAGTTCGGTGGTCAGCGTTTCGGTGAGATGGAAGTGTGGGCCCTGGAGGCTTACGGTGCGGCATATACCCTGCAGGAAATGCTGACCGTCAAGTCTGACGATGTGAATGGCCGTACCAAGATGTATAAGAACATCGTGGATGGCGACCACCGTATGGAGCCGGGCATGCCCGAATCCTTCAACGTATTGCTGAAGGAAATCCGCTCTCTGGGTATCAACATCGAGCTGGACGAAGAGTAAGAGCTCGCTCTTATTGTTCGAGAATTGACGTGGGCGCCCCGCTGTTTTGGCAGCCGGGGCGCCGAGGTTAGACTCCTGACAGGGGAAACACGTGAAAGACTTACTCAAGTTTTTGAAGGCTCAGACCAAGACCGAAGAGTTTGACAGTATCAAGATCGGTCTGGCCTCTCCTGACATGATCCGCTCCTGGTCATTCGGTGAGGTCAAAAAGCCTGAGACCATCAACTACCGGACTTTCAAGCCGGAACGTGATGGTCTGTTCTGCGCCCGCATCTTCGGACCGGTGAAGGACTACGAGTGTCTGTGCGGCAAGTACAAGCGCCTGAAACACCGTGGTGTGATCTGTGAGAAGTGCGGCGTTGAAGTGACCCAGACCAAGGTCCGTCGTGAGCGTATGGGCCACATCGAGCTGGCCAGCCCGACTGCCCACATCTGGTTCCTGAAGTCCCTGCCGTCCCGTATCGGTCTGCTGCTGGACATGACCCTGCGCGACATCGAGCGCGTGCTTTACTTCGAATCTTTCGTGGTAATCGAGCCGGGCATGACCAACCTCGAACGTAGCCAGATGCTCTCTGAAGAGCAGTACCTGGATGCGCTGGAAGAGTGGGGCGACGAATTTGACGCCAAGATGGGTGCCGAAGCAATCCTGGCATTGCTGCGCGCCATCGATCTGGAAGGTGAAGTCAAAACCATGCGTGAGGAGCTGGATCAAACCAACTCCGAGACCAAGCGCAAGAAGACCACCAAGCGTCTGAAGCTGATGGAAGCTTTCCTGCAGTCCGGCAACAAGCCGGAGTGGATGATCATGACAGTGCTGCCTGTGCTGCCGCCGGACCTGCGTCCGCTGGTACCACTGGACGGCGGCCGTTTCGCGACTTCCGATCTGAACGATCTGTACCGTCGCGTGATCAACCGTAACAACCGCTTGAAGCGTCTGCTGGATCTGGCTGCTCCGGACATCATCGTGCGCAACGAAAAGCGTATGCTGCAAGAGTCCGTCGATGCGCTGCTGGATAACGGCCGTCGCGGTCGTGCCATCACCGGTTCCAACAAGCGCCCGCTGAAATCCTTGGCCGACATGATCAAGGGTAAGCAAGGTCGTTTCCGTCAAAACCTGCTGGGTAAACGGGTCGACTACTCCGGTCGTTCCGTTATCACCGTAGGCCCGACCCTGCGCCTGCATCAGTGCGGTCTGCCGAAGAAAATGGCGCTGGAACTGTTCAAGCCGTTCATCTATGGCAAGCTGGAAACCCGCGGTCTGGCGACCACTATCAAGGCCGCCAAGAAGATGGTGGAGCGCGAGGAAGCTGTCGTTTGGGATATCCTGGACGAAGTGATCCGCGAGCACCCGGTGCTGCTGAACCGTGCACCGACCCTGCACCGTCTGGGTATCCAGGCATTCGAACCGACTCTGGTCGAAGGCAAGGCAATCCAGCTGCACCCGCTGGTTTGTGCTGCGTATAACGCGGACTTCGATGGTGACCAGATGGCGGTCCACGTACCGCTGACTCTGGAAGCCCAGCTGGAAGCGCGTGCGCTGATGATGTCTACCAACAACATCCTGTCGCCTGCCTCCGGTGAGCCGATCATCGTTCCTTCTCAGGACGTGGTCTTGGGTCTGTACTACATGACCCGTGCCCGTATCAACGCCAAAGGCGAAGGTATGGTGCTGGCCGGCCCGAAAGAAGCCGAGAAAGTTTATCGCGCCGGTCTGGCCGATCTGCATGCTCGTGTGAAAGTACGCATTACCGAATACCTGCGTCAGGAAGACGGTTCTCTGCGTGAACACACCGAGATGAAGAACACCACCGTTGGTCGTGCGATCCTGAGCCTGATCCTGCCGAAAGGCATGGAATACGCCCTGATCGACGAGCCGAAGGTGCTGACTGCTGCAGAGCAGGCTGACCTGGATGCCAATCCGCAGAACTGGATCAAATCCGTATCCAACAAGGCGCTGGGCAAAAAGCTCATCTCCCGTCTGCTGAACACCTGCTATCGCAAGCAGGGCCTGAAGGACACCGTTATCTTCGCTGACCAGCTGATGTATACCGGTTTCCACTATGCGGCCCTGTCCGGTGCTTCCGTTGGTATCGATGACATGGTCATCCCGGATGCCAAGAAAGACATCATTGCGGCAGCCGAAGCCGAAGTTGCCGAGATCCAGGACCAGTTCCTGTCCGGTCTGGTGACTGCGGGCGAACGTTACAACAAGGTTATCGATATCTGGGCCAGCGCCAACGAGCGCGTCTCCAAGGCCATGATGGAGAACTTGTCCAAAGAGCGTAACGTCAACTCGCTGGGTGAAGAAGAAGAGCAGGCATCGTTCAACAGCATCTTTATGATGGCCGACTCTGGTGCGCGTGGTTCCGCCGCCCAGATCCGTCAGCTGGCCGGTATGCGTGGCCTGATGGCCAAGCCGGATGGCTCCATCATCGAGACGCCGATCGTCGCGAACTTCCGCGAAGGTCTGAACGTATTGCAGTACTTTATCTCCACTCACGGTGCTCGTAAGGGTCTGGCGGATACCGCACTGAAGACGGCTAACTCCGGTTACCTGACTCGTCGTCTGGTAGACGTGGCACAAGACATGGTGATCACCGAGGACGATTGCGGCACTACCGAAGGTCTGTGGATGACTCCGCTGATCGAAGGTGGCGACGTTGTCGAACCGCTGCGTGAGCGCGTGCTGGGCCGTGTGGTTGCCGATGACGTGATCAAGCCGGGTACTGAAGATGAGGTGCTGGTAGCACGTAACACCCTGCTCGACGAGCAGCTGTGTGACCTGCTGGAGCAAAACTCTGTTGACCGCGTGAAGGTACGTTCTGCCATCACCTGTGAAACTGACTTCGGTAACTGTGCTCACTGCTACGGCCGTGATCTGGCCCGTGGTCACCTGGTTAACAAAGGTGAGGCTGTCGGTGTTATCGCCGCCCAGTCCATCGGTGAGCCGGGTACCCAGCTGACGATGCGTACGTTCCACATCGGTGGTGCGGCATCCCGTGCTGCTGCCGAGAACAGCATCCAGGTCAAGAACACCGGTACCATCAAGCTGCAGAACGCCAAGTTCGTTCACAACAGCGATGACAAACTGGTTATCACCTCCCGTTCTACCGAACTGACCATCATGGACGACATGGGCCGTACCAAGGAAAGCCACAAGCTGCCTTACGGTTCCGTGCTGGAAGTGAAGGACGGCCAGGCTGTGAACGCTGGCGAGACCGTTGCCAACTGGGATCCGCACACCCACCCGATCATCACCGAAGTGGCAGGTCGCCTGCAGTTCGAACACATGATCGATGGCGTGACCATCACTCGTCAGACCGACGAGCTGACCGGTCTCTCTTCTATCGTCGTACTGGATGTCAACGAGCGTCCGAGTGCCGGTAAAGAGATGCGTCCGACCGTTAAACTGGTCGACCTGAACGGCAAAGACGTGATGATCCCGGGTACCGATGTAGCCGCCCAGTACTTCCTGCCGGGCAAGGCGATCGTGAACCTGGAAGATGGTGCCAACGTGGGCGTGGGTGACGCGGTAGCGCGTATCCCGCAAGAGTCCGGCGGTACCAAGGACATCACCGGTGGTCTGCCGCGCGTTGCGGATCTGTTCGAAGCACGTCAACCGAAGGAACCGGCAATTCTGGCCGAGATCTCCGGTACCATCTCCTTCGGGAAAGAGACCAAGGGCAAACGCCGTCTGGTCATCACCCCGACTGATGGTGGCAACGTCTACGAAGAGATGATTCCGAAGTGGCGTAACCTGAACGTGTTCGAAGGTGAAAAAGTTGAGAAGGGTGAAGTGCTGGCGGACGGTCCTGAGTCTGCTCACGACATCCTGCGTCTGCGCGGTATCAGCCCGGTCGCCAACTACATCGCCAACGAAGTGCAAGACGTTTACCGTCTGCAAGGCGTTAAGATCAACGACAAGCACATCGAAGTCATCGTTCGTCAGATGCTGCGCAAGTGCGAGATCCTGAGCGCTGGCGATACCGATCTGATCGAAGGCGAACAGGTTGAAGTTGCTCGTGTGAAGATTGCCAACCGTAAGCTGGTTGCCGAGGGCAAGACCCCTGCGACCTTCCGTCATGTACTGATGGGTATTACCAAGGCATCTCTGAGCACCGAGTCCTTCATCTCTGCGGCTTCCTTCCAGGAAACCACTCGCGTTCTGACCGAAGCCGCCGTTGGTGGTAAGCGTGATGAACTGCGTGGTCTGAAAGAGAACGTCATTGTGGGTCGTCTGATCCCGGCTGGTACCGGCTTTGCCTACCACCATAGCCGGATCAACCAGCGTGCTGCCGCAGCTCGTGCTGTTGGTACCCCGCAGGTGACCGCTGATGAAGCTCAACAGAACCTGGCGGATCTGCTGAACGCAGCCGGTAGCTTCGACGAAGAGTAACTCGTCATCCGTGATTAAAAAGGGCTCCTTCAAGGAGCCCTTTTTGTTGGCCAATTCCTCGGCAAAGGTAGGCACCGCGCGGGTTTCAGGATGATCCAGAGCAAAGTTGTAGAGTAAAAAATCAAAAAAAGTTGACTTTACTCCCCTGCAATTTAAAACTCGGGAAAGTTGAATGGTTATTACAGGGGTAGAACATGACTGTCGGTATCGAGGAAGCGATGCTTCCCGAAGAACAGCTGATCGGCCGCACTTTTACAGATGAAGACAGGGAATTGTTGCGCTCATACGATGGGCTCATCGATGGCTTGGCCGAGCTGTTCGGCAAGCATTGTGAAGTGGTACTCCACTCCCTGGAAAATCTGCACGAGTCGGTGATCAAGATCGCCAACGGATTCAATACCGGACGCACCCTCGGGGCGCCCATCACCGATCTCGCCCTGCGCATGCTCAAGGATATCGAGAGCACTGGCCAGGATTACACCCAGAGCTATTTCGCTCGCAGCCGCACCGGTGCGCTGATGAAGTCGAGCACCATTGCCATTCGCAACAGCGAGCGGCAAGTAGTGGGGCTTATCTGCATCAACCTGCACATCAACGCGCCTTTCCACGAGTTCGTGGCCGAATTTTTCCCGACGCCCCAGCAGGCGGCGCGTCAGTCACCCGAGACCTTCGCCAACAGTGTGGAAGAGCTGGTTGCCCAGACGGTGGATAACACCATCGACGAGATCAACCGCGATCCCACCGTGGCCAACAATGCCAAGAACCGCTTCATCGTGACCCAGCTGTTCGAGAAGGGCATTTTCGACATCAAGGATTCGATCAATCTGGTGGCGGACAAACTCAATATTTCAAAACATACCGTTTATCTTTACATCCGACAGCGCAAGCAGGGTGAAGACGAAAACGAGTAACTCATTCCAGAAGGGGATAGATGAATGGCTAAAGAAGTGATTGCAACCGACAAGGCGCCTGCCGCGATTGGTCCGTATGTTCAGGCTACCAAGGTTGGCGAGATGATCTTCACCTCCGGGCAGATCCCGCTCGATCCTGCCACCATGGAAATCGTGGCTGGCGGCATCGAAGAGCAGGCCGAACGGGTGATGAAGAATCTGGTTGCCGTGTTGCACGCTGCCGGTGCCGATGCCAGCAACGTGGTTAAAACCACCTGCTTCCTGAGCGACATGAACAACTTCGTTGCCTTCAACCAGGTCTATGCCCGCTACTTTGGCGATGCCGCGCCAGCCCGCTCCTGCGTGGAAGTGGCCCGTCTGCCGAAAGATGTGCTGGTCGAGGTCGAGGCGATTGCCCATCTCTGATCAACGGATCGCAGCAAGCCCCTCCTGGCAGGGGCTTTTTTGTTTTTGGCGTAAAATGGACCGGGTCAGCACAGGAGTCCTGCTATGAGTCTGAGTTTTGCCATCCTGGTCACGGGGCCTGCTTATGGCACCCAGTCGGCCAGCACCGCCTATCGCTTTGCCCGCACACTGTTGGCGCAGGGGCATACCTTGTCCCACCTGTTCTTCTATCAGGATGGGGTCTGCAACGGCAACGGTCTGCACCTGCCTGCATCCGATGAGACCGACCTGGTGCGTCTGTGGCGAGAGCTGGCAGAAGAGCAGGGGATCCGTATCGACGTCTGTGTCGCCGCCGCCATGCGGCGCGGTGTGCTCGATGAGCAGGAGGCCAAGGGGGCAGGGCAGGCGCACTTCAATCTGCAAGCGCCGTTTTGCCTGAGCGGTCTGGGCCAGTTGGCCGAGGCGGCACTCACCGCCGATCGACTGGTTCAGTTCTAGGGGGAGTCATGAGCAAGAAAATCGCATTTATCTGCAGTCGTGGCCCCCATGGCCATGCCGCCGGTCGGGAAGGGCTCGATGCCTTGTTGGCCACCTCGGCTATGACCGATGAGCTGGCGCTGTTCCTGATTGGGGACGGTGTGCTGCAACTGCTCAAGGAGCAGCAGCCGGCCGCCATTTTGCAGCGCCACTACGCGCCCACCTTCAAAATGCTGGAACTCTACGACATCGAAGAGGTCTATGTTTGTGCTGACTCGCTGGCAGAGCGTGGCCTGACAGTGGATGATCTGCTGATCCCGGTCGAGAATCTGCCGCGCCAGGAGCTGGCTCGGCGCTGGGCACAATGTTCGACTCACATCAGCTTTTGAGGTCTCCATGTTGCATCTGATATTGAACTCCCCCTTTCAGAGTCAGGCTTTGGCACAGGCGCTTTCATACCTCCAGCCCGAGGATGAGCTGGTACTGATGCAGGATGCCGTGATAGCGGCGTCGGCTCCCCAGTGGAGCGAGCAGTTGGCGGGTATCCCGCTTTATGTGATGCAGGAAGACCTGCAAGCTCGCGGTTTGCATCATCGGGTGGGTAATGTGCTCGATATGGCGGGTCTGGTGGCACTGATTGCGCAAAAAGGTTCCCCGCGCACCTGGGGTGGCTGAGAAGCACATTTTCAAGAGAATTCAAGGTGATGTCATGAAACTAAACGGATCCGAATTGCCCTTTTGTGACGCAAATTGTATAAATCTTGACTCCCCAGACAACAGGGCATAAAATTTCGCGTCCCCGTATCTGCGGGGAGGATTTTCCACACGTTTATGAAGTCATTATCAGGAGCCTTTTGATGGCAACTATTAACCAGTTGGTTCGCAAGCCACGCATCAAGCTCGTTGTGAAAAGCAACGTGCCGGCGCTGGAAGCGTGCCCTCAGAAGCGTGGCGTATGCACCCGTGTATATACCACCACCCCGAAGAAGCCTAACTCTGCACTGCGTAAAGTATGCCGTGTACGTCTGACCAACGGCTTCGAAGTCACCTCCTACATCGGTGGTGAAGGTCACAACCTGCAAGAGCACTCTGTTGTTCTGATCCGTGGCGGTCGTGTAAAAGACTTGCCAGGTGTTCGTTATCACACCGTTCGTGGTGCGTTGGACTGTGCCGGTGTTAAAGACCGTAAGCAGGCTCGCTCCAAGTATGGCGTGAAGCGTCCTAAAGCTTAATGGTTCTCCGTTAAGTAAGGCCAAACGTTAATTCGTTTCTAGTTAGATAGCTTTCTAGTTTTGGGTAATCCCTGAAGTTACGGAGAATTTGAAATGCCAAGACGTCGTGTTGTTGGTCAGCGTAAAATCCTGCCAGATCCCAAGTTCGGATCAGAGCTGCTGGCTAAATTTGTCAACGTAGTAATGGTTGACGGTAAGAAATCTGTTGCAGAAGCCATCGTTTATGGCGCCCTGGACATCATTGCCACCAAATCTGGCAAAGAGCACCTGGCCCTGTTCGAAGTCGCTCTGGATAACATTCGTCCGGCGGTCGAGGTTAAATCTCGTCGCGTCGGTGGTGCAACCTATCAGGTGCCGGTAGAAGTTCGTCCGGTACGTCGCAATGCCCTGGCAATGCGCTGGTTGGTTGATGCCGCTCGTAAACGTGGTGAAAAATCAATGGCTCAGCGTCTGGCTGGCGAGCTGCTGGATGCCGCTGACAATAAGGGTTCGTCTGTCAAGAAACGTGAAGACGTTCACCGTATGGCTGAAGCGAACAAAGCCTTCGCTCACTTCCGCTGGTAATCCGCTTGCGCAGGGTCTTTTGGCTCTGCGCACCTTTAATTATCTAGGGACAAGCGCCTTAGTAAGAGGATGACAATGGCTCGTACAACCCCCATTGAGCGTTATCGTAACATCGGTATTTCCGCTCACATTGACGCCGGTAAGACTACTACTACCGAGCGCGTACTGTTTTATACCGGTGTAAGTCACAAAATCGGTGAAGTTCACGATGGCGCTGCCACCATGGACTGGATGGAACAGGAACAAGAGCGTGGTATTACCATCACCTCCGCCGCGACCACCGCTTTCTGGTCCGGTATGGGTAAACAGTTCCAACCGCACCGTATCAACATCATCGATACCCCGGGCCACGTTGACTTTACTATCGAAGTAGAGCGTTCAATGCGTGTTCTGGACGGTGCCGTGATGGTGTACTGTGCCGTAGGTGGCGTACAGCCACAGTCTGAAACCGTATGGCGTCAGGCTAACAAGTACAAGGTTCCCCGTATCGCGTTCGTCAACAAGATGGACCGTACCGGTGCCAACTTCCTGCGCTGCGTTGAGCACATCAAGACCCGTCTGAAAGGCGTTCCGGTTCCCCTTCAGCTGAACATCGGCGCCGAAGAGAACTTCAAGGGCGTTGTTGACCTGGTCAAGATGAAAGCCATCAACTGGAGCGAAGCTGACCAGGGCGTATCCTTCGATTACGAAGACGTCCCGGCTGAGCTGCTGGAACAGGCGCAAGAAATGCGCATGAATCTGGTTGAAGCCGCTGCTGAAGCGTCTGAAGACCTGATGGAAAAATACCTGGGCGGCGAAGAGCTGACCGAGGAAGAGATCAAGAAAGCTCTGCGTCAGCGTGTGCTGAACAACGAAATCATCCTGGTAACCTGTGGCTCCGCGTTCAAGAACAAGGGCGTACAGGCAATGCTGGATGCCGTTGTTGACTATCTGCCGGCTCCGACCGACGTAGCTGCTATCGACGGCCTGAAAATGGACGGCGAGACCAAAGACGAGCGTCACGCTTCTGATGACGAGCCGTTCTCTGCTCTGGCGTTCAAGATCGCTACCGACCCGTTCGTTGGTAACCTGACCTTCTTCCGCGTCTACTCCGGTGTTGTTAACTCCGGTGACACCGTGCTGAACTCCGTCAAGGACAAGCGCGAGCGTTTTGGCCGTATCGTTCAGATGCACGCCAACAAGCGCGAAGAGATCAAAGAAGTACGCGCTGGTGACATCGCTGCTGCTATCGGTCTGAAAGACGTGACCACTGGTGACACCCTGTGTGACCAGAACGCACCGATCATCCTCGAGCGTATGGAATTCCCGGAGCCGGTAATTTCTATCGCGGTTGAGCCGAAAACCAAGGCTGACCAAGAGAAGATGGGTCTGGCTCTGGGCCGTCTGGCTCAGGAAGATCCGTCCTTCCGCGTATGGACTGACGAAGAGTCAGGTCAAACCATCATCGCCGGTATGGGTGAGCTGCACCTGGACATCATCGTTGACCGTATGCGTCGCGAGTTCAAGGTTGAAGCGAACGTAGGTAAGCCGCAGGTTGCCTACCGTGAAACCATTCGTAACACCGTTAAGGATATCGAAGGTAAGCACGCCAAGCAGTCTGGTGGTCGTGGTCAGTACGGTCACGTTGTGATCGACATGTACCCGCTGGAAGAAGGCAAAGCCTACGAATTCGTCAACGACATCAAAGGTGGTGTCATTCCTGGTGAATTCATCCCGGGTGTTGATAAAGGTATCCGCGAGCAGCTCAAATCTGGTCCGCTGGCTGGTTACCCGGTTATGGATCTGGGTGTGCGTCTGCACTTCGGTTCTTACCACGATGTCGACTCTTCCGAACTGGCGTTCAAAATCGCTGCTTCCATGGCCTTTAAGGCTGGCTTCATGAAAGCCAACCCGGTTCTGCTTGAACCGATCATGAAAGTAGAAGTTGAAACTCCGGAAGATTACATGGGCGACGTTATCGGTGACCTGAACCGTCGTCGTGGCCTGATCGAAGGTATGGAAGATGGCCCGTCCGGCAAGATCGTACGTGCTCTGGTGCCGCTGGCCGAAATGTTCGGTTATGCAACTGCACTGCGTTCCGCTACCCAAGGTCGTGCTTCCTACGCCATGGAATTCGCCAAGTATCACGATGCACCGACCAACGTTGCACAAGCCGTGATCGAAGAGCGCAAATCCAAGTAATTTAAGATTCCCCGCCTACGACGGTAGGCGGGTTTAACCTAGAAGGACTACGTCGTGTCTAAAGAAAAATTTGAGCGTAACAAACCGCACGTAAACGTCGGCACCATCGGCCACGTTGACCACGGTAAAACCACCCTGACTGCAGCTATCACCAACGTGCTGGCCAAGCACTTCGGTGGTAAAGCTTTCGCCTTCGACCAGATCGACAAGGCACCGGAAGAGCGTGAGCGTGGTATCACCATCAACACCTCCCACGTAGAATACGACACCGCTACCCGTCACTACGCTCACGTAGATTGCCCGGGTCACGCCGACTACGTTAAAAACATGATCACCGGTGCTGCCCAGATGGACGGCGCGATCCTGGTAGTAGCAGCGACTGACGGCCCGATGCCGCAGACTCGTGAGCACATCCTGCTGGGTCGTCAGGTTGGTATCCCGTACATGATCGTGTTCATGAACAAGTGTGACATGGTTGATGACGAAGAGCTGCTCGAACTGGTCGAGATGGAAGTTCGTGAACTGCTGACCGAATATGACTTCCCGGGTGATGACCTGCCGGTAGTTCGTGGTTCCGCGCTGAAAGCGCTGGAAGGCGACGCTGCATGGGAAGAGAAGATCATCGAGCTGGCTCACCACCTGGATACCTACATCCCGGAGCCGGAGCGTGCAATTGACCTGCCGTTCCTGATGCCTATCGAAGACGTATTCTCTATCGCTGGCCGTGGTACCGTAGTTACCGGTCGTGTAGAGCGCGGTATCGTTAAAGTAGGTGAGACTGTAGAAATCGTTGGTATCAAAGATACCGTTTCTACCACCTGTACTGGTGTTGAAATGTTCCGTAAGCTGCTGGACGAAGGTCGTGCAGGCGAGAACATCGGCGCACTGCTGCGTGGCGTGAAGCGTGAAGACGTAGAACGTGGTCAAGTACTGGCCAAGCCGGGTTCAATCAAGCCGCACACCAAGTTTGAATCTGAAGTGTACGTCCTGTCCAAAGAAGAAGGTGGTCGTCATACCCCGTTCTTCAAAGGCTACCGTCCGCAGTTCTACTTCCGTACTACCGACGTGACCGGTACCATCGAACTGCCGGAAGGCGTTGAAATGGTAATGCCAGGCGACAACATCAAAATGGTTGTTACCCTGATTGCCCCGATCGCAATGGATGACGGCCTGCGTTTCGCTATCCGTGAAGGTGGCCGTACCGTAGGTGCTGGTGTTGTAGCTAGCGTAATCGCCTAATCGATTCGTTATATACAAACATGAAAAGGGGTGGCTTCGGCCACCCCTTTTATTTTTGGGGCTATTTATGCCCTGTGAGATACTGGGCGAAACCATTGATAGAGGTAGTTTCCGTGAGCAAAGCCGCCATTTTTCTGGATCGTGACGGTGTCATCAATGAAGACACCGGCTACGTGAGTCAGGTTGATGATTTCCATTTTCTGCCCGGCGTGATCGACGCCCTGCAGCTGTTAAAGAAGAAAGGGTATTTGTTGGTTGTTGTAACCAACCAGTCCGGAATCGCCCGCGGTTACTTCAGTGAAGATGACTTCATGAATCTGACGGAATGGATGGATTGGTCACTGGCTGATCGGGATGTGGATCTCGATGGCATCTACTTCTGCCCCCATCACCCGGATCACGGCGCCCCCTGTGATTGCCGCAAACCGGAACCCGGTATGCTGCTGTTGGCGCAACAGGAACTGGGGATCGACATGAGCCGTTCCTATATGGTGGGTGACAAGCCCTCTGATCTGAAAGCCGCTGCCAATGCCAAGGTCGGGCATAAAGTGTTGGTCAAAACGGGTAAACCGGTGACCGATGCAGGTATCGCATTGGCTGATGCCATCTATGACAACCTGCATGATTTCGCTATTTCAGTGCCCGTCGCGGGCTGATTTTGTTCGCTTAATATGCGTATCGGTGGCTTTGTGAGCAAGCGAGCGATGAAAGCCATCTTTTTGCAATTATCTGCTTGCCAGAAAGATTCAACTCCCTATAATGCGCCTCCATCGACAGGGCAAGCGGCAACGCAAACGCCTAAGTCGATAACCTCGAAAAGCCTTTGAAAATAAGGCTTGACTCGAGAAGGCGGTTGAGTAGAATTCCACTCCCGCAG
>NZ_JAPCJA010000041.1:0-45821 GCF_027707745.1 Aeromonas sp. QDB23 | reverse complement strand
AGAGCCGGCTGGAATGACGACTATCGGGCTCAGTTATTCTTTGGTTAAAATATCAACAAAGTGTGCTCCCGCCCTGGGGCAATGCACTTGTTTTTATTGCTGCGAAAAATCGCCAGCAAAGTGGATAGCGAAGGCTTGGGACTCTCATGATGCAGTGGCGTCATGGACAACAGACCGGACAAGAAGCGCTTTTTAGTGCTTATCCAATACCTTACAGGCGCAACTACTTTATGCTTTCGGGGCGGGGCAGGCAAGCGCAGGGAGGGGGAACTGAGGGATGCAAGCGAGAATGAAACAAACAAAAAGGGATGCCGCAGCATCCCTTTTTTTCGCACTATCTGAACGAGGTCAGATTATTGCTGAACTTCTTGTACGCCAGATACGCGAACTTCTACGCGACGATCCGGAGCCAGGCAGGAGATCAGTTGAGCTTTAGCGGTTACGCCGTTGCACTTGGTGCCGGTAACCGGGTTGGCTTCGCCACGACCTTCGATGGCAACTTTGCTGGCAGCCATACCTTTGCTCACCAGGAAGTTGGCAACGGTACGGGCACGGGCTTCAGACAGCTTCTGGTTGTAAGCGTCGGAACCGATACGGTCGGTGTAACCAACAACAACAGCGTTGCCATCTTTCGGCTGGAATTCAACGATTTGCTGATACAGACCGTTCAGGGCTGCAACGCCTTCCGGCTTCAGGGTGTCTTTGCCGAAGGCAAACAGCACGTCTGAGTTCAGGGCGAAGTTCTTCTCTACCACTTGCGGAGCAGGAGCCGGAGCTTCTTCAACAACCGGAGCAGCTACCGGAGCTACGTAGGAAGTACGGAACGGGTGGTATACCGCTTCCAGAGTAGCAACGCTCTGGTTGGACTTGTAACGGTCACCGTTGTCGGCGTGCAGGTCAGCCACGTCCCACATGTAGCGGTAGCGAGCTTGCAGATCCAGCGCGTCACTTACTTTGTAAGTCACACCGGCACCGGCCAGCGGGGAAACTTTAGTGTCGCTTACACCCAGACCGTCGGTGTGAGCCCAGTAGGCGCCGCCTTCAGCGAACAGGGAGAAGTCGTTGCCAACCGGCAGACGAGCGATACCGGACAGGGTGGCACCCTGGTTTTCGTAACGGTTGCCGTCGGTGTTACCACGACCGGCATACTGGTAACCGAATTCGGTACCGAAGTTTTCGGTGAAGTTGTAACCAACGAAGGCGTTGGCTGCAGCTGCATCTTCTTGACCTACGTTGGTGCTTTCGATCTTGTTCAGACCGTTGAAGTGAGCAGCACCGACACCGGCACCGAAGTAGATGTCGTCAGCGGCGTGAGCAGCGGTAGCACCCAGAGCAGCCATGGCGATGGCGATCATGGAAGGAGCCATTTTCATCATAAAAAAATCCTCGTTGAGATCGCACGTTATTTACGTGCTTCACACTTTGTAATTTATGTAAGCTGCAGGCTCCGCCGTACGGCTGGCGTCGAGTCTGGCAGATGACCCGGCAGAACCGGGTTGCACACTCTCCTGGTGTGTCGAGTGCGCTGGCATGGCACGCAATGCGTGAGAAACCACTGCCAGGCAACTGATGTCATTCCGATGACGAGGCTCACTCTATGCCGATTTTAAAACATGATCAAGCTCACAAATGAGCCTTATGGCAAATTGTGTCGTGTCGTTAAATGGCTGTTTATCCAGATTAATTAGTGATCCAGATAGGCCCTGTGCAGTTTCTTTTCAAGTTTCATATAGGCCTGAACCCAGTCGGAATGCGGGTCGGCAGGATGTGCTCTGGCGGCAAAGACCGCGAGGTAATCTGCCTCGGTTGCATGCTCCAACAGGGGGGTAAATGTCATCAAGAAATGTCGGGCCAGATAGGGGTCAAGTGGCCAGATATTGAGGATGGCCCGCGCCACAGGCTGAACCGCAGCTGAACAGATGAAATGGCGGTGTCCGGCGTCCAGCCAGTCAGCCATCTTGCACAAGCCGGATTCGGGTACCAGACCGCCATCGCCCGGTGTCGTGGCCAGGGTAATGTTCTGCCCATTTACCGTGATGAGCTGTTCATTGTTATGCAGGGTGCCGTCGTGGCTGCGCAGGGCCAGGCCCGCGGCTTCCTGTTCAAGAAACAGGCTGCAGCTCTCCGGCAGGGCGGCCAGGATCTCGCTGGCATGGCTGTGCATCGATGCCGGAAGCCAGAATGCTTCGGCGCGATATTGTTCACCTTGCAGGCGCTGTTGTGCCAGTTCTGCAGGGCTGGAAACGGGGTGCAGGCGAGAGATAATGCCGGGAAACGCCATACTTATTCCTCTTATTGGGTAGCGGGCGAATTATACGAGTTATTCTGGCGGCAACAATAAAGGTTTCTTTTCGAGACTGTTTACCTGAGACGGCTGAGCGATTACCATCCCCGATGAAAGTAAGGGTTGTCGCCGAAAGGCGCTCATAAAGATAGAGGCTCGACCATAACGAGTCCGTACAAAACTGATACACTTGACTACGAGTCGTCGCGAAAAATAAAGGCGGAGTAAATCCGCCGAACGGAGTATGGAACATTATGAATTCAAATATCGTCACTGTTGGCAAGAAGATCCGTCAGATCCGTGAAGCGGTCGGTTTGAGCCGTCCGAAGTTTGCAGATTTGCTCGGTGTTCCTCCCACCACACTGAAAAACTACGAGCTGGGTTACCGTGAAGTCGGGGGCGCCTTCCTGGTTGCCCTGGCGCACCACCCGGATCTGCACAAGTTCACCCTCTGGCTGCTGGCAGACAAAAAAGTCGCCGAAATCGGTCAGATTGGACCGGATGATCTCGCCAAGGTGTGATCATCGATGTGAATAGAAATGCCGCCTTCGGGCGGTATTTTTTTGCCTGCAAATCAGAGCCCTGGTTGCCGCTTTTTTCTTATCTGTGCTCTATATAGGGCTTTTGCTCAAAACATCTTGGCAAACCACCATAAACCTCAGAAAATTCCGACCCTCAAAATCCGGTTCATCTCGCATGATGCGAAATAAGTGAGACAAGCATGAGTCAAACCTCCCCCAAGGCCCGCGACGGCTTTACCAGTAAGTTCGGCGTCCTTGCCGCCACCCTTGGTTCAGCCGTCGGCCTCGGCAATATCTGGAAATTCCCCTACCTGACCGGTGAAAACGGTGGTGCCGGCTTTCTGCTGGTCTATGTGATCGCCACCCTGCTGGTCGGTTTGCCGGTGATGATTTCCGAGATCATGCTGGGCCGCAAAAGCAAAACCGATGCGGTCACCACCCTGAGCAATCTCGCTCCGAAAGGGCAACCCTGGTGGCTGATTGCGGTGATGGGGGTGCTGGCGGCCTTCCTGATCATGTCCTTTTACTCGGAAGTGGCGGCCTGGGTGTTTGCCTACATCTTCAAGGCGATCGACGGCTCCATTCTCTCCACCGATCCCGAGGTGACCGGTGCGGCATTTGGCGCGCTGATCAGCAACCCGCTACAGAGCCTGCTGTGGCAGTGGCTGGTGCTGGCCCTGATGGGCGGCATCCTGCTGATGGGGGTCTCCAAGGGGATCGAAGCGGTCACCAAGAAGCTGATGCCGGTGCTCTTTATCCTGTTGCTGGTGATCGGTATCCGCAGTCTGACGTTGCCTGGCGCGAGCGAAGGTCTCTCCTTCCTCTTCTCGCCAGATTTCTCCAAGATCACCGGGGCCGTGGTGCTCACCGCCATGGGGCTGGCCTTCTTCAAACTCTCCATCGGCATGGGCTGCATGATGACCTACGGCAGCTACTTCCGTGATGACCAGAACATTCCGCTCACCGCATTCCGGGTGATGTGCGCCGACCTGTTCGTCTCCATGCTGGCCGGTATCGCCATCTTCCCGGCGGTGTTTGCTTTCGGGTTCGAGCCGACCGCCGGCCCGTCGCTGCTGTTCATCACCATTCCGGCAGTGTTTGCCAGCATCCCGTTTGGCCATGTTTTCATGGTGCTCTTCTTCGTGCTGTCGGCTATCGCGGCCACCGGCGCCATGCTCTCCATTCTGGAAGTGCCGGTCTCGGTGCTCTCCGAGCGCTTCAAGATGAGCCGCCCCAAGGCGACCCTGATCAACCTGCTGGTGCTGGGTGCGGTGGGTTCCACCTGTGCGCTCTCCAACAGCGCCATGGCGGATGTGCAGATTGCGGGCAAGACCTTCTTCGATCTGTTCGACTACCTCTCCTCCAACATCCTGATGCCGCTCGGCGGTATCTTCCTCTGCCTGTTTGTGGGCTGGGTATGGGGCGAGGAGAAGATGCGCGATGCCCTGACCAATGGCGGTGAGCTGGTTCTGCCCATTCTCAAGCCACTGTTCTTCATCATCCGCTATGTCTCACCGCTGCTGATCCTGATCGTGATGCTCAAGGGGCTGGGGCTGTTCTAAGCCGAGGGTTTTGCCATAGCAAAAGAGCGCCGCAAGGCGCTCTTTTTGTTGATGTTGGCAACGAGGGCGGAGTTACAACAAGCCAAGACGAGACAGTTCATCCTTGAGTTGGTCGAGGTTGCGCTCGACGCAGGCTTCCCCCTCGTTGATGGCGTCGCTGGCGCGATGAAAATCCATGATAGAGAAGCTGCCAAGGCGCGGGCAGAGCTGGATCTCCGGCGGGTCACCGGCCATCCGGGCGCGGGTAATGCGCTCCTGCATGATGTTGATGGAGCCACTCATCACGCTCCACAGACCCGGGGTGGCTGGCGCGGATTCACCGCGATTGAGCCACTGACTGAGCAGGCCCATGCTGCCAGGTTGATCCGGCTCGTCGGTCCAGGGCTGGTGCATGTCGGTGTTGAGGTTGACGGCGATCACCACCTCGGCCCCCATGGCGCGGGCCAGCGAGATGGGTACCGGATTGACCACGGCGCCATCGACCAGCCAGCGGTCGTTGACCCGGGTCGGCGTGAGGATCCCTGGCATGCCACAGGAGGCGCGTACCGACTGGCGCAGCGGCCCCTGTTGCAGCCAGATTTCGCGGCCGGTATCGAGTTCGGTGGCGACACAGGCGAAGGGGATGGGCAGGCTCTCCAGCTCAGGATTGCCCAGGTGGTTGGCGGCGAGGCCAAACACCTTCTCGCCACGAAACAGACCGCCAGAGAGGGCCGGGTCGAGCAGGCTGACCACCTGCAGACGGGTAAAGCCGCGCACCCATGACTCCAGCCGGTCCAGCTCACCGGCGGCATAGGCGGCGCCAACAAAGCTGCCGATGGAGCAGCCTGCGATGAGGTCGGGCTTGATGCCCAGTCGTTCAAGGGCGCGGATGACGCCGATATGGGCCCATCCTCTGGCGGCACCGCTCCCGAGAGCGAGCCCTACACGGGGTTTACGTGGCACGACGTTCCTCCAAAAAGGGGTTGGAGCGACCAGCTTACTCCGCAAGTCAGGATGCGTCACCCTGCCATCTTTCGCTGCGGTTGCGCCCGTTGGCTTTGGCCTGATAGAGCGCCACATCGGCACGGCGCACCGCTTCATGGAGCGGGATACCCGCCTCGTAGGGGTGATAGCCGAGGCTGATGGTGACCACCAGATCGGGCTCGATGGCGGCCCAGTGATGATCGGCTACGGCGAGTCGGATTTGCTCTGCCAGCTCGCCGAGGCGGGAGGCATCACTGTGGCCTATCAGCAGCAGAAACTCCTCGCCACCCCAGCGGATCAATTTGTCCGACGGGCCGAGCTGCTGCTGGCAGAGCTGCACCAGCCGGATCAGCACCATATCGCCAACGGCATGGCCGAAGGTGTCGTTGACCCGTTTGAAATGATCCGCATCGAACATCAGGATCCCGGCCTGCAGTCGCGCCAGCTCGCCCCCCTGCTCCAGGCGCTCCAGATAGTGGCGATTGAAGGCGCCGGTGAGGGCATCGTGACAGGAGAGGTAGTTGAGCCGCTGATTGAGACGGTGGGACCTCAGGTTGGAGAGTACCGCCAGCAGCATAAAGAGGATGGCGAGCAGGGTCGGGGCGGACTGGCAGAGCATGGCCCACACCAGTGGCAGCAGGGTGACGCTGTGCACCAGTCACAAGGGGGTATCGTGGATTGCCATGGTCAGCTGCCATGCCCCTTGTCGCCATTGATATTCGCCGGTTGGCTCGGGATTTTGCGGCAGCACGGGCTGCTGTGCACTGCTGGCCAGCACCTGATGGTACTGATTGAGCAGCAGATACTCCCCCAGTGCCGGGGTCAGTTTGTCGAGTTGTTGCTGCAGGCGGGCGAGCAGCACATCCATGCTGATCATCCCCACCAGTGTGCCGTCCTTATAGAGGGGTTGGGACATGGTGACCATGGGGCCGAGCCCGATAAAGTCATCGTAAGGGCGCGAGAGGACTGTCTTCTTGTCCGGGTTGGTGGCCGCCAGCGCATCTTGCCAGAAGCTCTTCCGGTAGATGGAGGGGTAGAAGCGAAACCGGCTGGAGGGTTGCCAGGGGTAGAGGTAGATAAAGTTGTCGATGCCGGTGAAGTAGACCCAGGCGATCTCGTTGCCAAGGCGCTGGCTGGCGGTGGCTAGCAAGGGGGAGAGGCTCAGGGCCAGATGAATGCGCGCCTCCCGCTCGCTGCCCGCTGGTGGCAACGGGCCCGCGCCGGTAAGGTTGCCCGCTAGTCCTGCAGGCAGGTTGGCGGGCAGTTGGTCGAGGGCCAGCCCCAGCTCCGGCAACTGCTGAATATGGCGGTAGAGCTGGCGGGTTAGCACCGATTGGGGGTCGCTGCGCAGCCGCTCCTCGGCCTGACCGCGCATCGCCTCCAGAAAGACCTCAATCTGCTTGAACTGATCCCGCAGGTAGATGGCGCTGTTGAGGGTATCGCTCTGGTAGAGGCGTTCTATCTGTTTCAGGCTTTGCCGCAGGGTCAGGCCAACCAGCAGGATGACCAGAGCAAACAGCAGCCAGGTCAGGCGGGTGAGAAAAGGGGTGGCTGACACATTGGGCATAGGCAACGATCGGGCATGGAAAAGAGAGTGTCGTGAGTGTAAGCGAAGAGGGTGGGAAAAGAATCGAACCATGCCCAATGGAGTGATCTTGCCCCCTTCCTGTTACGTTTTGTCACATTTATACATAGTCACGGCATAGTCTGGGGCTAAAATGGCCCCAATCTGGTTTTTCTTTCTCACTCTTCATGGATCGTTCGATGAAAATGCGTATCTGGCTCGGCTTGGGCCTTCTTCTAATCGTGGTTGCCGGCGTCTGGGCGCTGCGTCACAGCGAACCCGCCGCCAAAGCACAGGCCAGACAGGTCAATATCCGCACCCAAACCGTCAAGCAGAGTCTGGCCGAGCCGACCCTCAAGCTGGTGGGCAAGCTGGCGGCCAATCGCTCCGTCATCATCAGCCCCGAAGTGACCGGCCGCATCGTCAAGATTGCGGTGCAATCTGGTCAGAGCGTGACGAAGGGGGAGACCCTGATCGCGCTGGATGCGGGCAAGCAGCAGGCGGAGCTGGCCGAGCAGAGCGCCAGTCTGCGTGACGAGAACCGCAAGCTGGGGGATATGCGCAAGTTGGTGGCCCGTGGCGCCGTGACCCAATCCGAGCTGGAGGGGCAGGAGGCCACCGTGGCCCAGGTGCAGGCGCGCCTCGATGCCGCCCGTTACGAGCTCTCCCTGCGTACCTTGCAGGCACCCTTTGCCGGTACCGTGAGCCTGATTGACTTGAGCGAAGGGGCACTGGTCAACAGCGGCGATACCTTGCTGCATCTGGATGAACTCGACAAACTGCGCCTCGATCTGGCGGTGCCGGAGCGTTACCTCTCCCTGCTGCGCCCGGGCATGGCGGTCACCGCCACCAGCACAGCCTGGCCGGATCAGCAATTTAACGGCACCCTGACCACCCTCGATAGCCGCGTCTCCAACGATACCCAGAACATCAAGGCGCGGGTGATGATCCCCAATGGCAACGGCCAGTTGCGCCCGGGCATGCTGCTCAATGTGGAGCTGGCGTTGCCTGCCCAGCAGCTCACCCTGATCCCTGCCCAGTCGGTGGAGTACGCCGGTGAGCAGCGCTTTGTTTACCGTCTCGAGGCCGATGGCCGGGTCAAACGGGTGCCTGTGGTGCTCGGCGAGACCGAAGGGGAGACCGTCTGGGTCACCGATGGGCTGAAGGTCGGCGATCGCATCGTGGTCGAGGGGCTGGTCAATCTGCGTGATGGGGTGCAGGTGCGTGACCTGGCCGAGGTGAACGGCTGATGTGGCTCTCCGATATCTCAGTACGCCGCCCGCTGGTGGCAGTGGTGCTCAGTGCCCTGCTCACCGTGTTTGGTCTGGTCGCCTTCAGCAAATTGACGGTGCGGGAGATGCCGGATGTGCAGATCCCCTCGGTCTCCATCACCACCACCTATGAGGGGGCGGCCCCCTCGGTGATGGAGAGTCAGGTCACCAAGCCCATCGAGGATCAGCTCTCCGGCATCAGCGGCATCAAGAACATCAACTCCATGACCCGCAAGGGGCGCTCGATGATCACCGTCGAGTTCAAGCTCGGCTGGAACATGGTGGAGGGGATCTCCGATGTGCGCGATGCCCTCTCCCGCGCCCGGCCACGGCTGCCCGATGATGTGGACGAGCCGCTGGTGACCAAGGATAGCGGCAACGGCGATGTGGCGATCTGGCTCAACTTCAGCAGCAGCCAGATGGATCGCACCGCCATGACCGACTACGCCAACCGCGTGCTGGTCGACCCCTTGAGTCTGGTGGACGGGGTGAGCGAAGTGGCGCTCTCCGGCGATCTGACCCAGGTGATGTATGTGCGGCTGCGCCCTGCCGACATGGCGGCCCGTGGCATCACGGTGAGCGATGTGGAAGAGGCCCTCAAGCGGGAGAACATCGAGCTGCCGGGGGGGGAGATCCGCAACAACTCCATGACCATGGCGGTGCAGATCGCCCGTCTCTATCACACCGCGGAAGATTTCCAGCAACTGCAAGTCACCACAGCCGCCAACGGCCAGAGCGTCTATCTGGCCGATATCGCTGATGTAGAGGTGGGGGCCAAGAACGAAGACAGCGCCTATCAGCGCAACGGTAAGGAGAGTCTGGGTATCGGTATCGTCGCCCAGTCCACCGCCAACCCGCTGGCTGTGGCGCAGGGGATCGAGAAGAAACTCGGCGAGATGCAGCGCTTCCTGCCCGAGGGGGCCAAACTCGAGGTGGATTACGACTCCACCATCTTTATCAAGCAGGCCATCGACGAGGTGTATGAAACCCTGGCCATCTGCGCCGTGCTGGTGGTGGCGGTGCTCTATCTGTTCCTCGGGCAGGGGCGCACCACGCTTATTCCGGCGATCACGGTGCCGGTGTCGCTGATCTCCGCCTTTATCGGTGCCTGGTATTTCGGCTTTTCCATCAACCTCATCACCTTGCTGGCCCTTATTCTCGCCATCGGTTTGGTGGTGGATGACGCCATCGTGGTGGTGGAGAACATCCACCACCATCTGCAGCGGGGCGAACCGCCGCTGCTGGCCGCCTGGCACGGCACCCGCGAGGTGGGCTTTGCGGTCATCGCCACCACTGCCGTGCTGGTGATGGTGTTTGTCCCCATCGCCTTTATGGATGGCATGGTGGGGCGGCTCTTTACCGAGTTTGCCATCCTGCTATCGCTGGCGGTGCTCTGCTCCTCGCTGGTGGCGCTGACCCTGACCCCGGCCATGGGTTCCTGGCTGATGCGCCCGCTCGATAAACCGAACCGGCTGACCGCCGGGCTCGACCGCGGGCTCGGCTGGCTGGAGGGGCACTATCGCCACCTGCTGGCGTGGGTGCTGCGTCGCTCCCGCTGGACGCCGCTGGTGCTGCTGCTCTGTCTGGGCGGTATCGGCGCCCTCTTTACCCAGCTGCCGACCAGCCTTACCCCGACCGAGGATCGCGGCGTCATCTATGTATTCGTCAAGGGGGCAGAGGGGACCAGCATCGAGCGGATGAAGCGCAACATGCAGCAGGTGGAGTCCGCCATTATGCCAATGCTGGGCAAAGGGGTGGTGCAGGCGCTCAGCTTCAGTACCCCCGCCTTTGGCCGTGGCGGCGATCAGACCGGTATGGTGATCATCCAGCTCACCGACTGGGCCGATCGCGACGTTACCGCCACCGAGTTTTCCCGTTCGCTCGGCGCCAAGCTTTCCGGCATTCCCGATGTGATGATCCGCACCTTCCAGCCCGGTTTCCGTGGCGGCTCCACCGCCGCGGTGCAGTTCGTGCTGCAGGGCAACGACTATGCCGAGCTTTACCAGCAAGGGTTGGCACTGCAACAGGCGGCGCAGGGCAGCGGCCTGATGCTGAGCCCGGATCTCGACTATGCCGAGAAGACCCCCGAGCTGCAGGTGACCATCAATCGTGACAGCGCCAGCCAGCTCGGTATTCCGGTCTCAACTGTTGCCAACAGCTTGCAGACTCTGCTGGGCGGGGCGAGCAAGACTACCTATGTGGACAGGGGCGAGGAGTATGACGTCTACCTGCGCGGCAACCAGACCGAGTTCAACGGCATCTCGGATCTCGGCCGCATCTACCTGAAGGCCGCCAACGGCGAGATGGTGAGCCTCTCGACCCTGGCCACTGTCAAGCAGGTGGCGACCGCCAACCGCCTCAACCACTACCAGCGGCAGAAGGCGATTACCCTGACCGCCGACGTGCACCCTGATCACACCCTGGGGGAGGCGCTCGATTTCCTCGATGGCTGGGCCAACGCCAACCTGCCGACCGGCATGACGGTGGATTACGCCGGTGATTCCAAGGATTACCGCGACAATCAGGGGGAGATGGTGCTGGTGTTCGGCCTCGCCCTGCTGGTGGTCTATCTGGTGCTGGTGGCCCAGTTCGAGGGCACCCTGACCCCGGCGGTGGTGATGGTGACGGTGCCGCTCGGCATCTTTGGTGGTCTGCTCGGCCTCTGGTTGACGGGGCAGGAGATGAGCATCTACAGCCAGATCGGGATGATCATGCTGATCGGCATGGTGACCAAGAACGGCATCCTCATCGTCGAGTTCATCAACCAGCTGCGTCAGCGCGGGGAAGGGTTCGAGGAGGCGATCATCGCAGGCTCGGTGCGCCGCCTGCGCCCCATCCTGATGACCTCCCTCACCGCTATTATCGGCGCCGTGCCGCTGATGCTCTCCATGGGGGCGGGCTACGAGAGCCGGATGGCTGTGGGGACAGTGGTCTTCTTCGGGTTGTCGCTGGCGACCCTGGTCACCCTGCTGGTGGTGCCCGCCATTTACCATCTGATCGCCCGTCACGCCGGCATGACAGGGGCGCGGGATCAGCAGGTAGACGAAGCGCTGGCTGCCAAGGGGGCAGGGGAGTCGCAGCCTCCGGCGCTCTGACCAGCATCCTGACCAGAACCCAAGCGGGGCCAGTTATCAGCCTTCCTCATCACAAGGGCGCCTGCGGGCGTCCTTGCTATTGCTGGCGGCGGCCTATTCCGTGGGATCTATAGGGACAAAAAGCCATCGCTCCCCTTGGCCGCAACCGGTATAATGCGCGACCCGAATTTTTCCAGGTGTTCAAAATGCAGCCGGTACCCAACCTTTTCTCCTATCCCCGCTATTGGGCCGAGTGCTACGGCACGGCGCCCTTCCTGCCCATGTCCCGCAAAGAGATGGACAAGCTCGGTTGGGACAGCTGCGACGTCATTCTGGTGACGGGCGATGCCTACGTGGATCACCCGAGCTTCGGCATGGCGGTCATCGGCCGCATGCTCGAATCCCAGGGCTTTCGGGTCGGCATCATCGCCCAGCCGGATTGGTCATCGAAGGATGACTTTATGCGCCTTGGCAAACCGAACCTCTTCTTCGGGGTCACCGCGGGCAACATGGACTCCATGATCAACCGCTACACCTCCGACAAGAAGCTGCGCCACGACGACGCCTACACCCCGGGGGATGTGGGCGGCAAGCGGCCGGATCGCGCCACCCTGGTCTATACCCAGCGCTGCAAAGAGGCCTTCAAAGAGGTGCCGGTGCTGATCGGTGGCATCGAGGCCTCCCTGCGCCGCATCGCCCACTACGACTACTGGTCCGAGACCATCCGTCGCTCCATCCTGCTCGATGCCAAGGCCGATATCCTGATTTACGGCAACGCCGAGCGTCCGCTGATCGAGGTGGCTCACCGCATCGCAGCGGGGGAGACCATCGACACCATGCAGGATATTCGCGGCACCGCCGTCATCCGCAAGGAGCCGCTGCCGGGCTGGAAAGGGGTGGATTCGAGCAAGCTCGACCAGATTGGCCGCATCGATCCCATCATGAACCCCTATATGGAAGGGGCCCCCTGCTCGGATGACGCCACCGACGCGGCTCCTGCCGCGCAAGAGGCCCAGCCGGTGCTGGTGCAGCCGCCCAAGCCCAAGCCGTGGGAGCTGACCTATGTCAAGCTGCCGGCGTTCGAGCGGGTCAAAGAGGACAAGGTGCTCTACGCCCACGCCTCGCGCATTCTGCACCACGAGACCAACCCCGGCTGTGCCCGCGCCCTGTCGCAGGCTCACGGCGATCGCATCATCTGGGTCAACCCGCCCGCCTTCCCGCTGGAAACCGACGAGATGGATGGCGTGTTCGGCTTGCCTTACCAGCGGGTGCCGCACCCGGCCTATGGCAACGAGAAGATCCCCGCCTTCGAGATGATCAAGACCTCGGTCAACATCATGCGCGGCTGCTTTGGCGGCTGCTCCTTCTGCTCCATCACCGAGCACGAAGGGCGCATCATCCAGAGCCGCTCGGAAGAGTCGATCTTGAAAGAAATCGAAGATATCCGCGACAAGGTGCCCGGCTTTACCGGCGTTATCTCGGATCTCGGTGGCCCCACCGCCAACATGTACAAGCTGCGCTGCCAGAGCCCCAAGGCCGAGCAGACCTGTCGTCGTGCCTCCTGTGTCTGGCCCACCATCTGCGCCCACATGGACACCGACCACACCCCGACCATCAACCTCTACCGCAAGGCGCGTGACCTCAAGGGGATCAAGAAGATCCTGATCGCCTCTGGCGTGCGTTACGACATCGCGGTAGAAGATCCGCGCTATATCAAGGAGCTGGCCAAGTACCACGTCGGCGGCTACCTCAAGATCGCGCCGGAACACACCGAGGAGGGGCCGCTCTCCAAGATGATGAAGCCGGGCATGGGCAGCTACTACCAGTTCAAGGAGCTGTTCGACAAATACTCGAAAGAGGCGGGCAAGCAGCAATACCTGATCCCCTACTTCATCTCTGCCCACCCGGGCACCACAGATGAAGACATGGTGAATATGGCGCTGTGGGTCAAAGAGAACCGCTTCAAGCTCGATCAGGTGCAGAACTTCTACCCGTCGCCGCTGGCCAACGCCACCACCATGTATTACACCGAGAAAAACCCGTTAAACAAGGTGAGCCGTACCGGTGGTGATGTGTTCGTGGTCAAGGGTGAGCGCCGTCGCCGCCTGCACAAGGCGCTGCTGCGCTACCACGATCCGGCCGGTTGGCCGATGATCCGCGAAGCCCTGCTCGCCATGGGCAAGGGCCACCTGATTGGCAACGGCCCCGGCTGTCTGGTGCCGCCAGAAGGTCGCGGTGAGGCGGTGGCTTCGCGCAGTACCAACAAGGGGCTGAAACCGGCCCTGACTCGCCATAGCAACATCAGCCATCAGCGTGGCAATGGTGGTAATGGCACGGGTAACAAGGGGACTGGCGGCAAGCCGGTGGGCTCCCAGCTGCAGAAAGGCGCGGGTAACGGCAAGCCTGCTGCGCAGGGTGCCGGTCAGGGCAAACCGGCTGGCAAACCTGCCCATAAAGGCAAGGCACCAACACGCGCAGGCTCTGCCAATCCGGGCGCAAAACCCGCCACTCAGAGCGGCAAGCCTGCGGCCAAAGGGAATGGCGCCAAGCGACCGGCTCGGTGAGTTTTCTTGACTGGACAGCGACAGAAATAAAAAAGGCGACCGGATGGTCGCCTTTTTATTTCTAAGTGTATAAACGTTTTTGGCCTGATAATGAAATTGGATTCTTAGTAAATGTTTTGTTTACTTTGTCTATAAATATAAAAATCTCTTCTTCAACCCTTATATAGTCATTTTTTGGCAAAATATCAAATTTTATACCAAAAACACCTTCAAGTTTAGGCAGCATTCTTTTTTGATGGTCAACCATGTAAATATTGGCTTTTTCTGCAACTATATTGTTCGAAGTGACAATTTCCTGCTTAATATCATTAATTTGATTATGATAATCTTGAGATATACTCATGTTCCCATCTGATGAATTTGGGAATATGAGATCATACCAGTGAAAAACGTCAATTTTGTTTTTTGATATGCCTGAATGTTTCATTAGCTCAGCATTTACAAAATCGGAGAACAATCTAATATGGCTAAGATGGTTATTAAAAGCATTATGTTTAATACCAGTAAGATAACTAGTTAATGCTATTAGCGCGCCACCTAAGGTACCAAAAAGAGTTAAAAACCAACCACCTGCCAATAGTATTTGAGTGGCGGGCTCTATTTTTTTAAAAGCAAAAGTATAGCACTCAGAAGAAAAACAAAAATCTTTATGACGCAAATCTTGGTATACGATAGTGGAAGCTGAACACAAAAAAAGAAATAATACTAATCCAGCAACAATAAAAATAATTAAAAGAAATGTGTTAAGGTTTTTTTTAGTCAAAGTATGTCCCTCCAACTTCCTTGCTTGGAGCTATTGCATGTAATCGAGCCCTTAATTCGGAAACTAAAGGTTTATATCTTTCCGTTCTGTTTATAATGTTGAGGATGTACATGCTTATATAATATGAACGTGAATATTTGAGATCATCACAACCATTCGCAGCCAATATCTCTAAACGTGTCACATTGCGTTTGACTCGATCAATATCTCTTTGAGATGGGAGAGGCTGAATTTTCAGTAGCCGGTCTCTTAGTTTCGTGTGTGCGTTGTGACCTACACGAGCTAAATAACTGATCCCAATAGTGCTACACCTTCGCTGTGCCATAGCCATTCCCCGGGAAAGGAGACACGGTATCCATGAAGTGTTTCACTCGGGCCAGCAGGTTTGCCATCCCTCTGCATTGATGATTGCGCGTGATGGTTTCATGTAACTTGTGCCATAGCCGTTCTATGTGATTAACCCAAGGGCTGTAAACTGGCTGGAACACCAGGCTGAACTTGGGATTCTTCTTCAACCATCGCTCGGTCTGTTTGCTTTTGTGAATGATGTAGTTATCGAGGATCAACGTGATGGTTTTGGCTCGTCGGTAGTGGTGGCGCAGCTTTTCCAGCATGGCAATAAACAGCGATGAGTTTTTCTTGATCCCGCTGACGTAAAGTACCCTTCCGTTGCCTGCGTGGAGAACGCCTGCCAGATAATGCTTGGCATTCTGCCCCGGTGTGACAACCCGCTTTTGCTGCGCTCTGAACATCCAGTCGGCTCCTAATTTGGGATTGAGGTCTATATCGACTTCATCCTCATAAAACACCGGATTATCGGCATCACAGCGGGCCAGCGCGGCGTCGATATTCGCCATTTTTTCCTGATAGGCTGGGTCTTTTATCCGCAAGGTCGGCACGGGCCTGCGCCAGACAATGCCCATACGAGGTAACCATCGGCGGAGCGTGGAGGCTGCCACATTGAGCCCTGTTAATCGATTGATTTTTATAGCCAATAGTTCAGTACACCAACGGCTGCGCTGATAACCAAAATCTTGCGGAGAAAACTGCATGAGCAGCACCAGTAAGGTGACAATCTTGGCGATAGGTAAGACTGGGGCACGGCCAGCCGGTAAGGCTTCTAGCGCATCTATGCCTTCATCTCGATACCACCGAAGCCAACGACCGATGGTCGAGCGCGCAGCGCCGGTAAGGTGATGAACATCGGTGATCGTGCGTCCTTCATGTAACAGCAAGATGGCCATCAAGCGACGAGCATGTCCTTTATCACGGGTGGCATGGATGATTTTGTGAATGCGGCGCCGTTGTGGTCGTGGCAGAGGTGGTAGGATAGGCATCAACTCAGTCCTTTGGGTGTGGCTTGTTTTGTTTAGCGACTAATCAGATCGCACAAACTGGACTGAGTTCCCTTCCTCCGGTGATCTACTATTCGGAACAGCTATTTAGTTTATGTACTCTTCCCAAACATCGTTCAAATGCTTTTCGGTATGCTTTACTGGTTCTAAAATTATTAGTTGCAGCTCTTAGCTCTACATTTTTTACGGATGCCCTAATTCTTCCAACCTCATCAGATGGTAGCCGTGGTGTATGAAAATTAACTCTTAAACCATGGACTAATAGTGGTTCACTGGATGTACTCAAAGTCTTTGATTTGGCTTTGTTTATTGGGAAGTCTTTCTCATGAATCATATCCTCAATGCTTTTTTTTGCATTTTCAAAATTATAATCATATATCTTTGATGAGACAGTAATATCATCAACCAATCTAGTGTAAATTAAATTTTTTCTTTTTAGGCGCTGTACTATATCATGCTCAATATCCCATAAACACAAGCACGCTAAATAGCTTGATGTTGGCGCCCCCTGAACTATATGGGAACCATCTTCGCTATCAATGCAGCATAAGTCACTGAGTATTCTAGCCGTATCACAATCAAATTTAAAAAATTTAATGAAAATATCATAGACTAAATCATACTGGATATTATCAAAAAAGTTCTCAATATCATATTTCAATATACTTTTTGCTTTACAATGTTGCTGAGCACAGCTTATATAGTCACGTTTTAGGATGGCATCTTCATAGAGAACATCAATTTCTGATGGAACAGAACCGAACAAGTAATATGGCCAAACAACAATTTTTGAAAGGACACGATTATTTATTCTTCGTTGTATTTTTTTTATTAACGGGTGAGGTATATGGACTATTCTTTCTCCTCCGCTGCTCTTTGGAACTTTTTTAGCTATGTACCGTTCTGCAGATGTCATATAAAGTGCACAATTGAGTTCAGATGCACTCAAACCTAATGCAACTAGTAGGTTTTCTGGAGAGGAAATTTTCTTGGAAGTCTTGAGGGTCGGCTTTATGGGAGCCTGAATAGGTTGATTTTCATTCATATACTGTAAAATTGACATGGTTGCCCCATAGCTCTAGGGGATAAAAAGAGATGATGCCTACCCCGAAAACCAATAGCTTCTGCCATCTCTTTTCGAACCAATGCCAATTACCGCAGGCTACAGTCTCTTTTGGAGACGGCGGAGGGTGAGCCGGCGAAAAGCCTGCTAAAGCAGGCGCCCTGTGAACAGGGCTGATACTATTGGCGTTTATATCGGGTGCAGCATACAGAGCGATACGCTCGTGCGTAGTAAACCTTAAACAAAGTCCTCAGTTGGGTCAATATATTTATTTCAATTAGTCCGCATGTTGGGCTAAAAAATAGGTTGGTGCTGAACGAAGTGAAGCCCAACGTTTACCGAGAAATGTAACTGGAATTTGTTTTACCGAACTGCCACATCCATGTTTATCCCGCTCAGGTTGGCGCAATAATACTTGCCTGTTGGGCTTCGCTGCGCTTTGCGCCAACCTACGAAAATGAAAAGACGCTACCGCCCGTGGATTACAGCTTCCAATATGCTCCATTGACCCGCGCTGGCTGGCAGTAACCCATCGCAGTTCAACAGGTTCTGGGTGGCTATGGTAAGCCAAACGAAGCTGATTAGGCGGCCATCTGGGACACCCACATTTTTGACCGCACTTTTTGATTGCTGTGTGCATCCCGTATGTTGGGTGAAAAATCGTAGGTTGGTGCTGAACGAAGTGAAGCCCAACGTTGATCTGGGATTGCTGGGCGCTTGGCTTGCGCCATTGCATCGGGTGAGCATCGGGTGACTCAAGGGCGAGAGCTAAATGGCAGCCATAAAAAAACCGGCATCATGGATGCCGGTTTTTTGTTTGACGATGAGAGGGCTGCTTAGCGCAGGATCATCTCGTCACGGCCCGGGCCGACGGAAACCGCGAAATCTGGGACACCCACCTTTTTGACAGCGGCGTAGTGCTGGTCTTGACTTGAGAGGTCACCGTTGAGGGATGCGCCATGACCATTGCCCGTTCACGTCAAATCAGTTTGCAGGATACGCCTTACTACCACGTGGTCAGCCGCTGTGTGCGGCGAGCCTTTCTGTGTGGTGACGATGCCCATTCAGGCCAGAGTTACGAGCATCGGCGTCAGTGGGTGGTCGACAAGTTGGGGCAACTATCGCGGCTGTTTGCGATCGGCATTTGTGCCTATGCGGTGATGAGCAATCACTATCATCTGGTGCTCAAAGTGGAGCCCGATACCGCAGCCAACTGGAGTGAACGGGAGGTGGCTGAGCGCTGGGCGGCGCTTTTCCAGTGGCCGCATTTGGTCAGGCGTTGGTATCAGGGGGCGATTCAGATCGAGCCTGAACTGGCTGTTGTGCAGCAATTGCTTACCCAATGGCGGGAGCGGCTTCATTCCATCAGTTGGTTTATTCGGCTACTCAATGAAAATCTGGCCCGTCAGGCCAATCAGGAAGATGGTTGCAAGGGCCATTTCTGGGAGGGCCGCTTCAAGAGTCAGGCTTTGCTCACCGAATCAGCCTTGCTGGCCTGTATGGCGTATGTTGACCTCAATCCGATACGAGCCGCGTTGACCGATCGGCTAGAGCAGAGTGACTACACCAGTATCAAACAGCGCCTTGACGAGCCTGCTGCCCCTGAGGTTTTGCCACCACTTTTGCTGCCGTTTGCCAGCCAGGGGAAGCCTGAAGAATTGCCCTATGCCTTCACCGATTACCTGATGCTGGTTGATTGGACAGGCCGTGCTATTCGGCCCGACAAGCAGGGTCATATTCCGGCCCAACTTGAACCCATTCTGGAACGGTTGGGTCTTGATGGTGTTCGCTGGTTGAAACAGGTGACGCTGTTCAGGCGACAAGGGATCAGAGTGGTGGGAGACAGAGATCAATGCCAGCAGTTTGCCCACCACTGTGGCCAGCGGCGATGCCATCAACCACGGCTTTGATTGCTTCGCGTCCACCCTGCCGATAGCTCCGGGTATTGCACATAGTCCAGCAAATGGCTGTGCAGGGGCCGTTGCTTTCTAAACCTGAAAATCTCTCTCACTAGCCAAATTTTGTAGGCATCAGTTCGGATGCACAGACCCTTATGGTGCCTGCAACTGCGCGATAGTGGCTTGCTCCATAAGGTGGGTGTCCCAATTTGAGAAGAAGAAGTAAGAGAAGCCGAGGTGCTCTCTTTGTTCGGTGCCAAGGGGAGAGTTAGCGGCATATCGGAGTGGCAGGCTGGATCTGCGGGACAAATCCTGCGATGGTGCGGGCAGTTATCCGCTTGTCCCGTTATCGAGAGAAAAGGAGTTGAGATGCGCATTGCCATGATTGGTCTGGGGGATATCGCCCAGAAAGCCTATCTGCCGCTGCTGGCGAGCGATGAGCGGGTCACGCCGCTGCTCTGCACCCGCAATCCATCTGTGCTGGAGAAGCTGGCCCGCCAGTATCGGATCGCCGAGTGCTTTACCGATGTGGCGGCCATGCTGGCCAGCCGCCCCGACGCCGTGATGATCCACGCCGCCACTGCGGTGCATAGCCAGATTGCCGAGCAGTGCCTGCGCGCAGGGCTCCCCACCTTTGTCGACAAGCCGCTGTGCGACAATCTGGCCGAGGCCGAAGCGCTGGCCAACCTCGCCGTGGCGCAAGATTGCGCCCTCTTTACCGGCTTTAACCGCCGCTATCTGCCCGCCATGGCCGAGGCCCGTGCCCAGCCGCTGACCGAACTCAATTGGCAAAAACACCGCTTCGCCCTGCCCGGCAAGGCGCGGGATTTTCTGTTCGACGACTTTATCCATGTGCTCGACAGCCTCTGCTTCTATGGCGGCGTGCCACAGGGGGACTTCCATGCGGTATTGCGACCGGATTCGAAGGACAAGCGTCTGTTGGCCGGAGTAAGCGTCAGCTGGCAGAGCGGCGATCGCGCCATCAGCGGCAGCATGAACCGCAGCGCGGGGATCACCGAGGAGCGCATCGATGCCTACGGCGACAACCTCTCCCTGCACCTTGAGAACTGCACCCGCGGCAGCATCGCCCGCGACAAGGCAGCGCAGATGCTGGCCCCCAACGACTGGCAGCCGGTGCTGGCCCAGCGCGGCTTTGCCGCCATGCTGGAGCACTGGTATCAGCAGATTGCAATCGGCAAGGCCGATAGCGAGCTGATCGCCTCCTACCTGCACGGCCACCGGCTGGCGGAGCAGCTGGTCGCGCTGGCTGACAAACGGGGATAAGACAGGCTGGAAGTGCGCGTGGCATGAATGCGCGGTGCGTGAGAAAGACGCATGAAAAACAACGGGGGCCGCAGTTGCGGCCCCTGTTTTATGGGATCAGATGCATTTCACCGGTTTGGGCAGGCCGCCAATCTTGGTCGCCTGCTTGGCGGGCCCTTCCGGGAACAGCTTGTAGAGATAGCGGCTGTTGCCCTTCTCGGGGCCGTACTGTTTCTCCATCGCCTTGACCAGCGCACGGATGGCGGGGGAGGTGTTGAACTCCAGATAGAAGGCGCGCACAAAGCGCACCACTTCCCAGTGCGGCTCCTCCAGCTCGATCCCCTCCTGTGCGGCCAGCACCAGCGCCAGCTCCTCGCTCCAGTCGTTGCTGTTGAGCAGGTAGCCCTTGGCATCGGTCTCGATGAGTTGGCCGTTGAATTCCAGCTGATGTTTTTCGGACGCAGACATGGGGGCTCCTCGCTAATGGGGCTATCAGGATTGGGCGGGCATGGTAGCGCCTTGATCCCCGGTGAGCAACCGGCTCTCGTTGGCCAGATGCAGCAGCTGATCCGCCAGCTCGCTGATCAGGTTGAGCTGCTGGGTCAGCATCAGCTGCTCCTCGCTGCTGTCTGGACTTATCACCGGGCACTGACCCCCGATGGCGCTGGAGGGGTTGCCCGCCAGATGGCCGGCGGCCTGCTCCAGGGTGTGGCAGATGTGGTGGCGCACCTCATCCAGCCCGCTGATGGCCTCCAGCTTGTCGCGATGGGCCCCCAGCGCCGAGATGTAGGAGAGCAGGGCGTGGTTGCGCCAGGTGAGGGTAAAGCAGAGATCGAGGAAGCGGCGGCGCTTTTGCGGCTCCACCAGCATGCTCTGCCAGGCGGTGGCCAGCTCGCTGTCCGCCAGATGGGCGCTCTTGCGCGCCACCCGATAGTCGATGGACTCGTCCCGTTGCTGCTTGAGGCTTGCCAGCACCGCCGAGAGGTAGCGGGCGTTGGCCGAGAGCGAATTGGCGATCAGGGTCGGCAGCCGCTTGTACTGCCAGTCCGGCCACAGCCAGGCCACCAGCCCGTAGGAGATGAGGCAGCCGAGCAGGGTATCCAGCAGCCGCGGCCCGAGGATCGCAAAGCCGATGCCATCGAGCAGGTTGAACGCCATCAGCACGTAGAGGGTGATAAAGCAGACCGCGGCGCTGTAGTTGTTGCGCACCTGGGTGAAAAACAGGAAGGCGGCCAGCCCCATCACCACCAGCTGAACGTGCAGCTCGGGGAAGAGCCAGAGCACCGGAATGCCCACCAGAATACCGGCGAAGGTGCCGAGCATCCGCTGCACCAGTCGGCGGCGGGTGGCGCTGTAGCTGGGCTGGCAGACAAACAGCACGGTCAGCAAAATCCAGTAGCCCTTTTCCAGATCAAAGGCTTGCAGTATGCCGTAGCCGATCACCAGCCCGAGCGACAAACGCAGCGCATGGCGAAACACCATGGAGTGCAAGGTGAGATGCTGCTTGAGCTGGACCAGCAGCGGCAGGCGGGGCGGGCGAGCCAGCGCGGGCAGCTCCTGCTGCGGCTGTTCGGGGTTTTGCAGCACTTCGGCGCTGCCCAGCAGCTGGTTGATGCTGGCCAGATTGCGGCGCAGGAACTTCATCGGTGTCAGCAGGGTTTTCGGGTAGTGCTGCTTGAGATTGGTGAACTCCAGCTGATCGCCGAGGGCCTCCAGAGTCCAGTGAATACGCTTGTTATGGGCGTAGGGCTTGTGCACCAGAATGGCGTAGCCCAGTCGCTGGCACGCCTCGGAGAGTTGCAGGAAAACCTCCTGAAATCCTTCCAGTACGATGCCCTGCTTGAGCTCCGCCTCCAGCCGGCTGTAGGGGTAGTGGCTGGAGGTGGCGCGCTCGTGAATTTCCAGCGCCAGCAGATAGAGGCGCAGCAGGCTGGCAAGTTCGGGGCTGGCCGGATGGCGGCGGCTCAGGCGGGCGTTGAGGGCCGATTTGGTGAGGGTCAGCGCGCTCACCAGATTGATGTTGAGCTGGGCCAGATTGTGGCGAATGGCCTGGGCGCCGTGCTCGTCCGCCGGGAAGAAGCGGGACTTTTCCAGCAGATAGCGGCCAAGGGCGAAGTAGCTCTGGGCCAGCTGCTCGTGCAGGGTTTTGTAGGGTAGCAGCCAGAGCCAGATAAACGAGACCAGCCCGTACCAGAGGGCACCGGCGCCGAGCGCCAGCGGTTGGTAGAAGAGATCCGGCGCCTTGGCGGCCCCCAGCATGGTGTAGATGGCGATCAGCAGCGAGCCGAAGCTGATGGTGGCGTAGCGGGCACCGAGCGCACCCACCATCACGAAGATAAAGGTGGAGCTGGCCAGCCCAATGGCAAACAGCCAGGGGGTGGGGTAGAGATACTGCACACAGAGGGACGCGAACATGAAGCAGATGAGCGTCATGGCGAGGTTTTTGAGCCGTCCCCACAGGCTGTCGTCGGTTTCGGCGATGGCGCCCGCCACTACCCCGAGGGAGAGCAGCACGGTGAGCTGGATATTGCCTGTGGCCAGGGTGAAGGCGAGCAGACCGAGAATGGCCAGCAGCACCTTGAGGGCGAAGTAGATGTGACTATCGGTCAGCAGTCGGCGTAACAAACCGGAGAAGTCCATGGGCATGCTAGGCACCACCCTTGAGCGAAGCAAAATCGATGTGACTATCAGTCAGCAGTCGGCGCAGCAGGCCAGAGAGATCCATCGGCATGAGACAGGTGAAACCCTTGATCGAAACGAGAGCGAGATAGTAACCCGCCAAGCGCGAAGTGGCCCTGATCCAAATCAGGGCCACTTCGCTTCATATCCTTGATTTACAACTTATCCTGACAGAAAGAGGAGCCAGTAAAAACCCCGCCGAAGCGGGGTTTCTGATTAGTTGCGGTTGCCGCCAAGCAGGCTCAGCAGGCTCAGGAAGATGTTGTAGATGGAGACATACAGGGTGACGGTGGCAGAGATGTAGTTGGTCTCGCCGCCGCGCACGATCTGCTGGGTCGTCAGCAGGATGGCGCCGGAAGAGAACAGCATGAACATGGCGGACAGGGCCAGGCTCAGGGCGCTCATCTGCAGGAAGATGTTGGCCACCATGGCCACCAGCAGTACCCAGAAACCGACGAACAGCATGCCGCCGATGAAAGAGAGGTCACGCTTGGTGGTCAGGGCATAGGCAGACAGACCGAAGAAGGTGAGCGCGGTGCCGCCAAGGGCGGTCATCACGATCTCGCCACCACCATTGTTCATGTACATGTTGATGATGGGGCCCAGGCTATAGCCCAGCAAACCGGTCAGGGCGAAGGTGAAGACCAGCCCCATGCCGTTGTTGCGATTCTTTTCGGTCAGGAACATCAGACCGTAGACGCCGATCAGGAACACGGCCCAGTGCAGCGGCGGCATGTTCATCACGGTAGCGATGCCCGCCACCACGGCAGAGAAGCCCAGAGTGAGGGAGAGCAGCATATAGGTGTTACGCAGCACCTTGTTGGTATCGCGTACGGCACTTTGGGTGCCAGTGTAGATAGAACGGGTATCCATCTTGGGTGTCCTCTTGATGTCCGGGTGAGACGGCGAGCAGCCGCCTCGTGATCGCTGTTTGTTACTGCATGTAATAGGCATTGTATGTAGAACAAATAGGGATGACGAGGAACAATTTCAAGCCACCTGCCATTTTGCTCCCGCACACTATCCCACAGGAAATATGTATTGCATATGAACGGGCCATTGACGTAGTATGCACGCCGTTCGGAGGGGTGGCAGAGCGGCTGAATGCACCGGTCTTGAAAACCGGCGATGGGCGACCATCCGTGGGTTCAAATCCCACCTCCTCCGCCATATATATAGCCCAACTGATTGATTCGGTTGGGCTTTTTTGTATCTGAGATTTTTGGTATGCCAGTGAGTATGCCATTAGGTGTTGGCTGTCCTACCCCTTGATAGCATTTCTTTGGACAGTTCATTGCCACGCCTCCCTCAAGTTACCCAAAACAAGAGAGGGCCATTGGCCCTCTCTTGCTATCTATTTTGTTGGTCAGTGCAAACAGCACTGCTTGTACTTCTTGCCGCTGCCACAGGGGCACGGCTCGTTACGGCCAATCTTGATGGGTGCCTCCACTGGTTGAGAACGTGCCGGGCGCTCGCTGCGTTGCGCCAGAAAGTGGGCATGCAGGATACGAGCGGCAAAGCGGGCCTTGGTGGCTTGTTCTTGCAGGTGTTCATTGCTGAGCGCTTCGAGCGATGTAGGCATCTTCTCCAGGGGTTCAGATATCATCGCCAGCGCGTTATCGGCAAAGCGCTTCTTGCCATCCTCAAGGCCAAGAATAAAGTTGGCGGCCCCGGCGAGCAGCTTGTGGCCACCGGTGAGGTAGTCGCTGTAATCAAAGCCATGCAGCAGGGCGCGCAGGATATCGAGTTTCTCCTCCAACACCGCGTAGGCCTCATGGGCATCGACGGTCGGCTTGCCCCGTCCTTTGCTGGCGGTGTACTCCTTGATGGCGCTCTTGAGCTCGTTGGCGATCCCGATGTAATCGACCACCAGCCCGCCTTGTTTGTCCTTGAACACCCGGTTCACCCGTGCAATCGCCTGCATCAGGTTGTGGCCCTTCATCGGCTTGTCCACATAGAGGGTATGCACGCAGGGCGCATCGAAGCCGGTCAGCCACATGTCGCGCACGATGACTAGCTTGAGCGGGTCACTCGGGTCTTTGAACCGCTTCTCCAGCCGTTTCTTGACCAAGGCTGGATGAATATGGGGGCGCAGCAACGCCTTGTCAGAGGCGCTACCGGTCATCACGATCTTGATGGCCCCCTTGTCGGGGTCCGGGTCATGCCAGTCGGGGCGCAGGGCCACCACGGCATCATACAAGTGCACGCAGATCTCGCGGCTCATGGCCACCATCATCGCCTTGCCATGCTGCGCCTGATTGCGCTCCTCGAAGTGGGCCACCAGATCGGCGGCCACCCGCTCTATCCTAGGCTTGCTGCCCACCACCTTCTCCAGTGCGGCCCAGCGTGACTTAAGCTTGGCCTGCTCACTCTCTTCCTCATCCTCGGCCAGTTCATCTACTTCGTCATCTAGGTGGGTCAGTTCGTCAGCTTTGAGCGACAACTTGGCGAGGCGTGACTCGTAATAGATCGCCACAGTCGCGCCATCTTCCTTGGCCTGCTGCATGTCATAGATGTGGATGTAGTCGCCAAACACCGCGCGGGTATCTCGGTCTTCGCTCGATACCGGAGTGCCGGTAAAGGCCACAAACGTCGCGTTGGGCAGTGCGTCGCGCAAGTGCTGGGCATAGCCGACTTGATAGCGCGCTGCCCCTTCTGCAATCTGGTTGGGCAATTTGAGTGTGGCATTAAAGCCGTACTGGGTACGGTGCGCCTCATCGGCAATCACCACGATGTTGGCTCGTTCGCTCAGCACTGGAAAGCTGTCTTCATCCGCGCCTGGCATAAACTTCTGAATGGTGGCAAACACAATGCCACCGGAGGGGCGATTGGCCAGCTTGCTGCGCAGATCTCCACGGGTTTCCACTTGCACCGGCTGCTCGCGGATCAAATCTTGCGACAGGGAAAACACCCCGAACAGCTGGCCATCAAGGTCATTACGGTCGGTGATCACCACGATGGTCGGGTTCTCCATCGCCGCCTCGCGCATCACCCGCGCCGCAAAGCAGGTCATGGTGATGCTCTTGCCGCTGCCCTGGGTGTGCCACACCACCCCGCCCTTATGGCTACCACCGGGGCGCGACGCCGCCACCACCTGGGTGATCGCCGCGCGTACGGCATGAAACTGGTGATAACCGGCGATCTTCTTGACCAAGCGGCCATTGTCTTCAAACAACACGAAAAAGCGCAGGTAATCGAGCAGCATGGCCGGGGTCAGAATGCCGCGCACCATGGTCTCCAGCTCGCCAAACTCGCCATAGGGGTCGAGGTTGACCCCATCCACCGTGCGCCACTGCATAAAGCGCTCGGCATTGGCCGACAGCGACCCCATCCGCGCCTCGCTACCATCGGAGGCAATCAGGATCTCGTTGTACTGAAACAGGTCGGGGATCTGCTCCTTGTAGGTTTGCAGCTGATCAAACGCCTTCCAGATGTCGGCATTCACATCGGCCGGGTTCTTGAGCTCAAGCACCACCAGCGGCAGCCCGTTGATGAAGAGGATGATGTCGGGGCGGCGGGTGTGTTTGGGCCCCTTGATAGAGAACTGGTTGATGGCCAGCCACTCGTTGGCGGTGGGCTGCTCGAAGTCAACGAGGCGGACAAAGTCCCCCACCGTCTCGCCATCGCGCTGGTACTGCACCGGCACCCCATTCACCAGCAAGCGGTGAAATGCCCGGTTGGCCGACAGCAGCGCCGGGGTATCGAGATTGACCACCTGCGCCAGCGCATCTTCACGCGCCACCAGCGGCACGGAGGGGTTGAGCCGGGCAATCGCCTCCCGCAAGCGCTCGCTCAGCAGCACCTGCTGGAACTGCTCACGCCACGGGTTATCAGAATCGGGGGCCACATCGTAGCCACACACCACGCGATAGCCCACCTCGCTCAGCCACCCCAGCACCTCTTGTTCCAACTGATCTTCGGTCATTGTTGCTCAATCCCTCAAGACGATCCCTGGCACCCCCATGGCCTCTGCCATTCGGGTATGCCCAACCTGCTCAGCGTCACAACGGGTGACATATCGACTCGTCACCCCCATCTGTCGATGGGATCGACAGGTTGCGAAAATATGTTTAAAAAAAGCCGAAAAATCGACACGTCATGGTGATATGTCGATCCCGTCACCCTGATCGGTTAGCGGGTCAACTCGGCGAACAACGCATCGTTGATGTAGTACTTTTCACGGCCAACCTGCTCTTCCCGCAAGATGCCCATCGTCGCCAGTGTTTGCAGATAGCGAGAGGCCGTCTGGCGTTTGGCAATACCGGCATCGACCAGAAACCCGATCTTGGTGTAGGGCTGCATAAAAATCAGTTCGACCAGATCCTTGCTATAGATGGCCTCCGCCTCCCGCTGCACCCGCTCGCGCACCTCTTCCATCAAACTCAGGATGCGATTGACCTGCTCAAAGGTTTGTTGTGCCGTGCTCTCCACAGCCCTGAGCATAAACAGCACCCAGGGTTCCCATTGCTGCGCTTCGGTGATGCCCCGTAGGCCGGCATAATATTCCTGCCGATTGGCGATGATGTAGCGCGACAAAAAGAGCACCGGGATATCCAACAGTTGCTGCTCAACAAGATACAACAGGTTCAGGATGCGACCGGTACGGCCATTACCATCGGGGAAGGGGTGTATCGCCTCGAATTGGTAATGCATCACCGCCATCTTGACCAGCGGGTCCAGCTCATCCTCGGCATGGATAAATTGCTCAAGATTGGCCAGCTTGTCGCGGATCACCTGCTCTCCAACGGGTGGGGTATAAATGACCTCACCTCGGTCACTCTTCAGGGCCGTACCGGGGATGGCGCGAATGCCGATATCCACCTGTTTAATCAGCCGAACCAGTTCAATAAACAGGTTGGTATTGAGCGGGCGATCCTTGAGCGAATGGAAGCCATGATAGAGCGCCTCACGGTAGCGCAGCACCTCTTTGGTGTGAGGATCTGTCTTGCCATCGCGGTTGGCGGCGGCGCGATACAGCTCGTCATTGGTGGTGACGATATTCTCGATTTCCGATGAGAGCCGCGCTTCTTGCAAGATGATGCTGTTAATCAGCAGCCCCTGATTGGGGATCTTGGCCGCCAGCCCGCGCAGATTGGCCAATACCCGGTTGGCCGCGATGGCTTGTTTCAACACCGCCTTGGTCTCCAGCTCGATGATGGGGGGCAGCAATGGCAGGTCGTTATAGGGCTGGTTACGATCAAATGACATCAGCAGTCACCTCTTTTAGTCAGCATGGTTACAACACCCCGCACTGGTGGCATCAAAAAATACAACCTCCTTGATGCCCGCATCATTTAGCATTTTTTCCATATGCACCTTTTCGGATTCAATTTTTTTTGGTGTCTTGTTACCAGCAAACACAGACACCGCGGCGCGACGGCATGGTGATAACGCCAGCTGCTCAAGAATATGACGATCCTGTTTGCCAATGCTCCAGCCATAAATAGTCATGCTGTCTTTGGGGCGAGGTAATTCATGTTGATACACATGGGAAAGATATCGGGAGCTGTTTATCGCGGCGATCTTGCTCTCTGACGAGCCCTCGCACACAAACAGAGGTTGACCGTCATTATCACGCCAGTACTGGGTGATAAGGCTTAATGGGTCGCTATTGTCGGCCATCAGCTTACTTTCCTCGCCACCTTGAGTTCGGTAGAGCGCAAGATTGCCATGAGGATAAAAGACTCTGGTCACTCCGGGCTCAAGTTCAGCAGGGAATGACGCGTTGAAGCATTGCTTGATCAATTTGGGGTCTGTCGCGCGCGTCTTATCAATGGTGAACCCGTCCTCAAAACGCCAACCATTGGCTTGGCGAGCATTAAGTGATGCCCAATAGACAATCAAGTCGTAGTTGAGGCTGAATACCGTCGAAAAACCTGCCATAAAGCGGCCAATATGGGCAAGCCCTTGCTGCTCACTGATAGCCTTGTCTGGATGAATGTCTTTTACGGTATCGATCAGCGCCCGCCGCACATCTGTATAGGCGTTGCGAACTTTGTCACGCTCGATTTTGGCCAGCTCAAACTTTTGATTGATATAGTCAGCCTGCCATAGGCGATATAACACCCTTTCGAAATCACGGTCATTCTTGGCGAATTGATCAAACACCTCCTGTGCGGCAGGGCGGATAAATCCGTGCTCACAGCCCTGCTGATACAGGTTGGTGTAACGAAAACAGGGATCGACAGCGACACTGCCGCCATTGCCCACAATCAGGGTGTCGCTGTAATCGGCCTGTATCTCACGCCATGTCTTTATATCTGCCACGTCAGCTTGCCCCTTCGACCATAGCCTCAGCCTCCGGCAAGCGCAGTTGGCCAGAGATCAGACGGGGTAGCAGGGTGTCGCGTAGGGTCGCGAGGGTTCGAGCTTGTATTAGGTTTTCCTTGATGCGCTCCATCACCGGAGCAATAGTCTCCTCGAAAGCGGTAATTACGATGGTCTGTGGATAGACCACCGAAACTCCAGCTAAGGTATCTCGAGTGATTGTGTCGAACACGGAACCATGGGTCCGTTGTTTTAAGGTTTCAACAAGGCGATGCGTGCTGAAGTAAGTGAAATACACATCACCGGCCTTACCAGATAAGCCATAGCAGGACTGGTTCATCGCCATTGCTTGCCCCACCAGAGCAAGTCGACCTACAGTGCCTCGCGCCGAAATGATAGTAGTTCCCACAGGCAATAATTTGGTTGATGACTTGTTCAAGCCTTCGCAAGTGATGTGCTTTTCAGTCTCGATTACAAACACGTCTGTGGTTGCTGGAGCATCAACTACAGAAAACCAAGGAATGTCCCCATTCCAATACTCGCTGATAGAGGTTTTTGGCGTGCCCCCCCCAATAACATCAATCGTTTCAGTGAAGGACAAAACTCTCCACCCCCTCGGTATCATGCCAAGCGCGGACTCTTCGAAGCTGTCGGGGAACAGGGCGGCGACCTCGGGGGCCAGACCTGCCGGTTGCTCCCCACGAGCACAGGCATGGACCGGGTCGAAGTCAACAAACCACGACTTGAACAGCGCCTGCGCCATCGCCTCCAGCGTGGTGTTGGTCTCTCGCAACAAAGTGATACGTTCGTTAAGCGCAGCAACGATTTCCCCAACTTTGGCTCTCACGTACGCAGGGGGGAGCCTGAACTCGAAATCGAGTATTTGCTTTGCGCTGATATGCGGAACTGCAGTTCCTGTCGTCACATTCTGAATGTACGATTCAAATTCAGGAGTCGACAATAATGCGAACAAGAAGCTGCAATCTTCTCTTGAGGCAGGCCGGATCCGAGCAACCCGTTGTACTAGGTAACTGGGCGTATCTGCAGCTTGCACTTGAGCAACTTTCAGGCCAGCCGGAATCCACGGGCGATCCATCGCCAGAACAACATCTCCAGGCTCAAGCGCATACCGTTCAAGGCCAACAGCATTTTCACGAGACCATCGCTTTACCCCATCCCACCGAACTCTACCTGGCGCAATGTTATCTCCACGAAGCAAACGAACATCGTCTTGGCCATCAGAATAACCAGTACTCTTGAATGCAAAACCTGCGAGCAAGTCAACAAAGTCACGTAGTGGTATCAGCGGCCATTCAGAACACATATCCCAACCCCCCCAGCTTCTGTTTGATCAACTGGTCCAACTCGGCTCCCTTGCTCATCTGGCCACCCAGTTGCTTGGTCAAGCGCGCCATCTTGTCGGCAAAGGCCTCATCGTCCTCCTCAACCTCTTCGGCCCCTACATAGCGGCCAGGGGTCAACACATGGCCGTGCTCGGCAATCTCGGCCAAGGTTACGCTGCGGCAGAAGCCCGCTACATCCTCGTAAGACTGCTCGCACTCTCCGTCCACTTTCCATGCGTGGAAGGTATCGGCGATACGGGCAATTGCGTTCTCATCGAGTTCGCACTGCACCCGGCTGATCATGGTGCCCAGCTTGCGGGCATCGATAAACAACACCTCACCCTGGCGGCGGGTCTTGTTCTTGGCAAGGAACCAAAGGCAGGCAGGGATCTGGGTGTTGAAGAAAAGCTGCCCCGGCAGGGCCACCATGCACTCCACCACGTCCGCCTCCACCATGGCACGGCGAATATCACCTTCGCTATTCTGGCTAGAGCTCATGGAACCGTTGGCCAACACGATACCGGCACGGCCAGTTGGCTTGAGGTGGTAGAGCATATGCTGCAGCCAGGCGTAGTTGGCGTTGCCCGCAGGCGGCGTGCCGTAGACCCAGCGCGGATCCCCCTCGAGGCTACCATGCCACCAGTCGCTGATATTGAACGGCGGGTTGGCCAGCACAAAGTCAGCCCGCAAGTCCGGGTGCTGATTGCGGGTGAAGGTATCACCGTTTTCGCGCCCGAGGTTGTAGTCCATCCCCTGGATGGCGAGGTTCATGGCCGCCAGCCGCCAAGTGGTCGGGTTCGACTCTTGACCGTAGATGGAGACATCACCCAACTTGCCGCCATGGGCTTCGATAAACCTCTCCGACTGCACGAACATGCCGCCTGAACCGCAGCAAGGGTCGTAAACCTGACCATGATGGGGAGCAAGTACCGCCACCAGCGTCTTGACGATACTGGCAGGCGTGTAGAACTGGCCCCCCTTCTTGCCCTCGGCACTGGCAAACTCGCCAAGGAAGTACTCGTAGACCTGCCCCAGGATGTCGCGCGCTTCACCGACATCACTGCCAAAGCCAATCTTGGAAACCAGATCCACCAGCTCGCCGAGCTTGCCATCGGGCAACTGGGCTCGGGCGTAGCGCTTGTCGAGGATGCCCTTGAGGCGCGGGTTCTCCTGTTCGATCAGGGTCAGCGCATCGTCAATGCGCTTGCCGATATCGGCCTGCTTGGCATGGGCGCGCAGCCCCTCCCAACGGGCCCCTTCCGGTACCCAGAAGGCATTCACCTCACGGTAGTAGTCGCGATCTTCCAGCTCCTCGGCCAGCAGCTCATCGTCACAGTCGTAGAGAAAGTACTCGTCACTCTCATCGGCAAAGCGGCGGGTCAGCTCGGCGCGACGGGCGGCGAAGGAGTCGGAGATGTACTTGAGGAAGATAAGGCCCAGCACGATGTGCTTGTACTCGGCGGCGTCCATGTCGGCACGCAGCTTGTCTGCGGCAGCCCACAGGGTCTTCTTCAGCCCCTCGATACCGGTCGCTTGCGGCTCATCCTTGGCCTGCTTGCCCTTGCCACTGGCTTTCGGTTTGCGTGGTGCTGCAGCGGCGGCTTCGCCATCCAACACCCGGAGCACAGCACCGCCCCGCCCGCGCCCCTTGCGCAGAACGCCCTGTTCCAGCAGGGCCTCGCGTGCGGCGGTAAAGTCCTCATCGGTCAGGTCGCTGAATTGGGCTTTCAAGGTGTCCATCAGGGCTTGGTTGCCGATGCTGCTGCCATCTTCAGGAACGGCGGCCAGCAGCGCCTGGCTGAGCTCGTTGGGGTCGGTCATGGGGTTCTCCGGTTATGCATGTTGCCGTCACAGCCCACCTGCGCGAAAGCCAAGGTGAGGATGCGGGCCAAGTTGTCAGACTGACGGAACGGCGCATGCCGAGCCTTACGGGCACAGCAGGGGCCTATCCAGGGTGGTGGGTCAACAGAAGGCGATGCCGCCAAGGTGATGCATCGGCGAGAAAAAGTCCGGCCCGTCAGTCGTCTATCCATTATCTGGCGGGCAGTTTATACAAATGAACCCCGCAGCACTATGCGTAATGTCACGCATAATGGCGATCACGGAGCATCGTTGTTATTGCAGAGATGAGATGGTCAACGCCTCAAGTTGGCGGACAAAAAACAAAGGGAAGGCTATGAATTGGCCTTCCCCACGACCTATCCCATTAATCACGGACTAGTAGGTGCAAAAATGTTACCACAAGCGGATCGGTGGTCACGCCTTGCGGTCAGGATTGGCGTCCATGTTGGTCGCTGAGTAAATGGCCAAGTAGACATAGCCGTGGCTACCCAGGGTATCGGCTTCGCAGGTGAACCCTTCGTGCTGGATAGTGATGCAGTGCTGATGCTGGGCATCCAGCTCGCCGGTCAACAGCTTGGCTTCCAGAGCCTTGATGATCTCCGGGAAAGCCAGGTCGAGCTTGGCTATCTGCATCTGACTCCACTCACCGATCAGACTGGCCCGATCGGGTAGAAAATCGAGCCGGTAGTGACTTTGTATCAGGCGAGCACCAAAGCGTGGCGTCACGGTATGAGGTAAACCCCACTGCGCAAAAATCCGGGTGGGCTGGTCTGGCGCTACGGGGTGTTGGTTGTTGGTGTGGGTGGTTGTCGTGGTCATGATTAGCGATACCTCAGCTGAATGTCGATGATGGTGCCCGGCACGTTGTGGCGCTGACGTAGTCTGGCCAGATGCGCTGGGAGGTCTGTCAGGTTTGCCAGTTGCCCCCGGTAGAGCCGGGAGAGATTGATGTAGTCGGGATGGCTCACGGTGATGGTCACCTGATGCCCCGGCTGCCAGCGGCCAAGCAGGCGTGCCTTGGCTTCCTTGATGGTGGTGATGCCGGGGGCGGGTAACGTCTGCCGGTTGCGCAGATGCAGTTTGTTGAGCTCGGGGGCGTAGCGATGCACCTCGAGCCCGGTGATAAGACGGGTCATGTTCGGTGACTCCAATGATGCAAAGGGCCAGCCTGTGATGGCTGGCCCTTTATGCTGCGTGTGGAAGAGCGGAGCTGGGGTGTTGTGGCTGTTGACCACTGCCAGGTTGCAGCGGCTAGTCGTTGTAAAACAGGATGTAGTTCATACCGGCCTGCTGGGCGGCAGTGAGCAAGGGTTGCAGCACTAGCGGGATCGCATCGAGTTCCATGGCCAGATTCAGGATGTACTCATAGGCGGAGTCATCCTTCACGCCGACATGTTCATGGGAGGCCATACGCTTGACCCATTGCCATTCAGGCACTAGGTCAGCGTCATCGTAATCGCCGATGATGGAACTCATGGCGACATCCAGCATCTGCATCGCCGAATGGCCAGCCAGTGGGTTCCTTACGGCGGGTTGGGAGTTGTTCATTGAGCCGTTCCTTGTTGTCTGAGCGTCACGTTACATCGGATTGATAACCGGCTTGCCATTGAGCCGGTCCAGAAGGTGCAGCGAGCCGTACTGGGCCACCAGTCGGTCGATGGCCATCTGGGCGCAGGCCGTTCTGCTGGGCTTATTCTCAGGGATTGCGTAACGCGCAGTGAGCCAGCCACCGAGCAGCGCGATGCGGTAGCCACTCGGAATGTGGGTGAGCGACGTACCGATACCTCTCCCATGAATGAGAAAGGGCACTGCTTGGCCACCGATGTCGATATCCATGCGTTGGCCCTTGAGTTCGAAGGTGGTGAGCTCGCCGGTTTGCGGATGTTTGCCTGGCACCCGGATGGTGATGTTTTTCGCCATGTCACACCTCCGGTTTGGCTTCAAAGTGGTGGGTCACAACGCCCGCCTCCGGATCGATACTGATAAAGGCCGGGGCTTGCGGGTGGTACTGATAGAGCCGCGCCAATTCAGAGCGAAACGCCTCAACGTTTGGCGCAATCACATGGCTGGTATCCCCTTCGGTGTAGGTAAAGGTCTCCAGCTTCTCGGTGTTAATCCAGATACCGAAATACCAGGCATCTTCTTCGGTGTCGTACTGCTGCCAGCCCTGGGCCAGCAGCGTGCGGTCGTAGTAGTAACGGTCAGCCTGATGGCTCCCCCGGTCGATGCGGCAACCGGTCACGGTGAGCTCCAGCGGGATACGCCCTACCTTCAGAGCCTTCTTGACCCGGCGTAGTAGCTCGAGGGCCTTGGCTCTGCTGCGACTATTGCCGAGCGGGTGCGGCTGTCTGGCCCGCAATGCGAGGTGGGTCATTATCTTCGGCGCGGTGTTGTGGTTGAGCTGGCCGATAGCGGCGGTGAGTTGTCGGGCGGTCAGGGTGTTGTAATCACGTAAGTCATGCATGGTTGGGGCTTCCTTCAAATGCAAACAGCCCCTCGGCGTGAGGGGCTGTATGGGGTCTTGGGTGTGCTGGTGGCAGTGGTTCAGGTTCAGGTGTGACTACTCCAATCTGGTGCGTCATTGCTGCCATGGTTGACGTAGGCCCCCACAATGGTGCGTCGCCACTCCCCAACGGGATAGCCGAGGTCGTTGCACTCACGCTCCCACCACGCAAAGTTAATTTCGCGGGGCAGGTTCTCCACCATGTCCAGTGGACTCACGAACAGCGAGGTCTTGTGCATCGTTGGCACGGGCTTGATCTTGTCGGGGCCAGTGCGCTTGCCGGTCTCGTCATAGTCGTGAGCCCACTTCGGGAAGGTGAGCTGATAGGTAATGAGCCTATGCAAATCGCCATGTGCACTCATGGCCTGAGCGACTGCGACCTGAGTGAAGCTATCGTTGAATTCGATCATGGGTGTTTCTCTCTTTCTGCAGGTGAACGGTAAGCCGCTGCCAGCAGCGCAAACTGCTCGACCAGGTAACTGATGCTGATGCCCAGTTCATCACTGACCCCATCACCCAGACGATGATGAAGGTGTGCCATGTCATCGGCGATACGCTGGGCTCTATGGGCAGTTGAGCTCGGAGGTGAGCTTGTCACTGTCAGAGTGATGGAAAGGTTCATCACATCTCTCCCCAAGGGGCTTGCTCCCACAGTGACAGCCGGGTCAGCACGTCTTGTGCCAGCGCCTGCTGCAACTGCTGGATTACCTTCACCAGCCGGGGAGCCTGCTCGGGGCTCCCGCTCCATTCGCTCGATTGGTACAGGGCGCAGCAGGTGAATTTGTACAGCGCCACCAGTTCGGCATCGGTGAGTGGTGCCTGGTGGTAACGGTGGGCAGGTTTAAGCGGGCTCGGCTTGGTTGAGCGGTGCTGGCGTGGTTCCTTACGCTCCTGCTGACGCCCCAGCTGATAGCGATGCCAGACTGCCCGCCGGTTGGCGAGCATCATCAACCGTACCAACCGATCTACCCGCCACGTCCAGGTACTGGTGACATCCATTGGCGAGTTCCACCAGAGGGTGCGCAGTAGATCCAAGGTGTAGTGCGGTGGCATCGGAGCATTGCAAAAGCGGTGTAACTGAACGGCAAAGGTCAGGTAGTCCTTGCGATCGATCATGAAGGCAGACATGGGCATGGTTCCTTAAAATGCAAAAGGCCACCTTCGGTGAGGTGGCCTTGTGGGTTGTGTCGGGATATCCGGATCATGGTGTTGGACCTGATGATCCTGGTTTGATGATCCGGGTTATTGGGTGGAAACGTGATCGGCATGCATGTTATTGGGCGATCGACAGTTCGTTATTGGTGATCTTGGCGTGTGTCGGGGTGAGCGGCATCGAACAGAATGGCGTAGAGCGCACAATCAATGCCGTTAACGGCGTCGTGATGCGGGTAATAGGGCGGTGCGTCTCGGGAGCGTTCGAAGTAGTCGCCAAAGCAGATGAGACACTCGCGTATCTCGATGGTGGAGCCCTGCAGCAAGGTCTCTTCAAACTGCTTGGCATAACTCCGGTCATCACGAGCCTTGGTGACGGCCTTCTCCAGCAACGTCAGCGCATCTTCGTTGCTGACGGCTGTCAGGCTATGGCGCAGCTTCTCGAGGGTTTCCTCAAGGGAAAAGGGATTGGGTAATCGCATGGCGTTTGTTCCTTCTTGGCGCGACTAATGGCGTAGCTGGTGGAGCAGTGCATCCATGGCCTCGACACAATCGCTCTGGGTGAGCAGGTAGCCATTGGGCAGATGAGCCACGATAGCGGGCTCGGCCTGCATCTCGACGTTGTCTGCAAGCCAGCAACGCAGCTCGAGGAGGATGTCGAGGGCGGTGAGGTGGTTTTTACCTGGGGTCTGGTTCATAGCTGACCTCTTTCGGCCATCGAGACCACGCCCTCAGCGCCGACCACCAGATGGTCGAGCAACCGGACATCGACCAACGCCAAGGACTCTTTGAGAGCCTGGGTGAATACCCGGTCAGAGTGGCTGGGCTCAGGGTCACCACTGGGGTGATTGTGCACCGCGATGATGGCCCCGCAGTTGAGTAGCAGGGCCCGCTTGACCACTTCCCGTGGGTAGATGCTGGCGCTGTCGAGGGTGCCGCGAAACAGCTCCTCAAAGGCCAACACGCGATGTTGGGCGTCGAGAAACAGTGCGCCAAACACTTCATGCTCCCGGTCTTGCAGCAGGGTTTGCAGCTGCTCGGCGGCCTCGGTGGTACTGGTGATGGCGGTGCCTTTGGCCAGACGCTTGCGGGCAATTTGGTTGGCGATGTGCAGCAGGTCTTGTTCGGTCACGGGTTCAGTGACGACATAGGTGCCGGGGCATTCCCCGGCTTTAAGCTTGTGGTAACGCATGCAAGGTTCTCCAAATAAACAAAACCCCGGCAGCGCGAGGCGTGCCGAGGTCAAAGGTTGGATGTTGGTTGGCTCGAAAGGTTATTCAGTTGGTGTTGCAGATAGCTCCAACTGTTGTAGGTTCCGGCATCAGCGGTTCGGGGACCAACATGTTCAACGGGATAGCCAGTGCGAGGCTTAGCCGTTCCGCCAGTTGGTAAGCCGGTCCTATGGTGTCGTAGTCAGCCACCCAGGTGGCCAAGGCCAGTCCGCTGGCTTCGACGGCCCGCAGGTAGACGCTGTAGCCCTGAACCGTCAGGCCGCTGTCACGTACCACCTGTGTCTCCCCCTCCCGATTGATGGCCTCCAACTCAACAGCCATTGGTTGTTTGGGCATCTGTGCTCCTCAATCACCACTGACGGTGACGGTAAAAAAGCCCAGCTGGGCGTAGCTAAGGAAATTGCTCTGCCACAGGTTAAAGAGCTCATGGGCTTGTGCCGCAGGCAGTGGCCCCCAGCCTTGCAGGTAGTGCTCGTTATCCAGGAAGTTGAAGTCGAGCTCTTTGCACAATTCGGTATCCTGGCCCAGCCCCTGGTAGCTGAAATCGGTGATGTAATCGAATAGCCAACCATTGAGACTGCGTATCAGACGGATTTCAACCGGGTGTACGCCACCGGTTGTCGGGCTGTAGGTGGGATTGCGAAAGTGGAAGGTCAGTGCCGTCAGGCTGGTAAGGTCAAGCCCGGCGTGCTTGGGCACCCGGTCGAGGATATCGAGCAAAGCGTATGATACGGGTAGGGACAAGCCTTCCCGGTCAAAAGGAATGGTCATGGTGTACTCCTGAATAGCCAGATAAGAGGGGTATTGCGCTGCTGAGCTATCGCACGGTGTCAGTCAGCGGTATGAGGGCTTGCTATCGCTGGCGCCAGCGCCTCTGCGTCTGCTCGGGTGAGCGCAACGGGGTGATGCGTGATAAAGCGGGCTTGCCACTGTGCAAAGACAGCGGTGAATTGTGCCGGGGTTAAGGGACCCCCTTGGCAGTACCAATACTGGTGCTGCTCGATATCGACGTAGAGCTCCTGAAAGGGCCGTTGCATATCAGGCCAGCCGCTGGCGTCCGTGACACTGAGCAATTGCCATGGAGTATCCCCTGCACCGGTATTACTGCTCCACTGCAGCAGCAGGGTGGTCGTGATGTGGGCCTTCTCCCCTTCGGTTGGGGTGAGATGCAATAGCCAACGCATGCTGGCCGGGGATATCCCGGCAGCCTGGATAAAGCTATCAATGCGTGCTGTCACAGTCGGGTTGATGGGGAGTACGTTCGTCATGATGTGGATACCCCCTCCCCGGAAGCGCGCAGGTTTTTAACCAAACGAACCAGGCCATAGCCAATCAGCCCCCCGATAACCACGGGACCACCCAGTGAACGACAGGCGTGATAGCCAAGCCCAAGCAGGGCTGCCCGGCCATAGGGAGTCATCAGCAGTGAGCCGGTGGTGATGGCAGTGGTGACCTGTGGACTGCGAGCTTGTGCGTCGATACACCAGTTAACGAAGTGTTCGCAGTTGTTGGTGAGCGGATGGTATTGACGTTCCCCCAGACGAGAGAGCGCTCGCGCAAGGCGAGTATCGGCGTCATAGGCGGCTGAGGGATGGGGTTGTAGAGTGACACGGCGGCCATCAGCAAAGGCTGCCAGCGAGACGATTTCCACCCCGTCAGCCTGCTCTCGGCTCGACAGCCCACCGCCATAATGAATAACCTGCTGCCCGCCAAGATACAGGCCGTGATGGGTAAACAATCCCCGTGAAACAACCAGATGGTCACCTCGTTGCATAACGTACTCCCATAAGTGCGTGAAGACCGACATGAACAAGCCCCGGCATGTGCCAGGGCTTATTCGATATAAAGACACCCGGTGTGGTGTGTCACCTGGGTAATGTCGGTCTGAATTTTTATGGAAGTGAAAGAATGACCTGTCTGGGTATCTACGCTCGGTATTGACGAGAGGCATGTGAATAGGACTGGCTCGTTATGGGGTATTGGCACCTGTTTTGCGTTTGAAGCGTATATCTCGGGTATGAATGTGAATTTTGCATAACGTTTGAATACTACCGCTGAAGGAAGGTGTTTTGTGTGTAAAAAAGTCCTTTCGTTCATGGGCAGTGTCGTTTTCTGGTTGATGGAGAAAACCGACAAAATAGCCCCCACTCTGAGAAGCAGACGCGTGCTCCAATAATAGCCTTCGCGCATACTTCCTGTGTCGCCATTCATTGGTAAGCATGAATTTGAAGTTTTTATATACAATGTTTGCGTGATCGACATGATATTTTCGTACGCCATCATGCATCAGTGGTAGCACGTATAAATGTGGCGTGACGCTGGCTGATACATCCCCATTTTCATTTATGTCATATTTAACATCAGCTCGATTGAGGAAGATGTGGATGATGTCTGGCACATCTCCCAATGACGCAATGATGTGAGATAATTTCTCGGTGATATATTCTCGTATTTTGTTGGGTATATCTTTTCCCCACTGAGGGTCTACTATTGTCCCTGGCGCTTCAAATAGCGGGGCCGCTTTGCGGGCGAGAAATGTCGAGGTAACAGGAAAGCTACGTAACACCATGGGCAGCGGGGTAAAACTTAGCCACTCGTTGCCAAGTTGTTTAACCGCACTCAAGTGCAAGCGTTTATGTAGTTCTATTTGATTGATGAAAGCGACATTTTCTAGCGAGAACTGGTTATTTTCTGGTATTGCTTTAAAGGGGTTCTTCACCCCAAATAGAGCCATTTTTATGAGTTCCTCCACAACATATGACTGGCTCATGCCATTCACATCGGAAAGCATCTTGATATAGTTTCTCGTTGTTGAAGAGGTGAAATTAACGCTAAGCCTGTTTTTGATGGCCATAAATATCCATTATTTAATTAGTGATGCACTATTGAAATCTATCATGGTGATGCACTATCTGCAACCGCTTGATTTTAATGTGGGCGCAATCATGACTGACAAAGATGCGCTGGCGGCGGGTAAAGGTGGTTTGGCATGTTCAGTACATCAGCATTAATTGGGTAGTACGCTTGATGCATCGGCACCGCTGTCGTCGCGTTGTCGACACAAGAGGAACGGTCGGTAAATGAAAAAATACTGGCGGTTAGATGAGGTGGTTACCTGTCATCGTCGTTTCACACCCAAGCTGCGTCAAGACCATGCACAGGACAGGGTGACCGCTTGGCGGCAGTGATGCGATAGGGAGTGTTCCGGACTTCTAGCAAGGAGGGGAAGAGGCGAGAAAACAGTACTTTCTGAGGATGAAAAAGGCATAGTGGTAAAATGATAACTCCAGAGTGATTTTTACCACTATGGGCGATGTCATATACAGACAGGAACCCTTGTGGCATCTGGGTTTACATTTTTGCCAAGCTAGCTAAATATAAGGTGATACATGTCGGATTGTTAATATAATAATATATAGATAACGATATAGAGCATACATGACGTAAATATAGAGAATATATCTCATAAGTAACATAGCCCTATCACCCATAGGTAATGCATAGCAATAACGCGGTATATGTAGCAGGAAACATGGTCTATATGTCTGATGAGTATGGATTATATAGGTTGTGGTTATGGGGTGTGTACCTACAGGGATATGGAGCATATAGGGCATATATGCTGGTCGATGACATTGAAAGGTGATGTCGCGGATATGGCCTTTCACAAGGAGTGGTATATCAACAACGTCATCGTTGATGGGCTTGCCATGGATTATCGGTGGGGAGGCTTTGATATGGATCCAAGCAGGTGTCGATAGGGGGTGGTAAGTAGTAAGGTGGATGCGTGATATATGGTCAGATATCTACCATATTAATCCAGTATAAGTCCAAGTATCGGCTCAGAGGCCTGTGCCACATCACGAGATTTTTATCTGAAATAGTGACATGAGCCAGTGTGTTGATATGTCTACTCTGGATATCAGGAGGCGTTGAGCCAGAGCCTATATAACCAACACGGTACTGATGCTATTGCCGACGTTGGTGAGGCCCTTATGGCTGACAATTAAACGACATAACTGTTAATGAATTTTCCGTAGGGTACGAATACCTGAATGCAGGAGGAAGAGAAGGGATGTTATCGGTCATCCGTATCGCATATCTGTTTCATGGTTCGTTGTAGGTGATTGAGCCAATCTGAAATGCCCCCAAGATGAGTTGTGTAGTCTGGCTGGTTCATTATCGCCCCTGTGAGCGCCATAGAGCCCTGGTGAGACTGATGGCACCCAACGAGTCATCTTTCCTTGAGTAATGTGTCAGAGAGCGAATGAGGTGCTATACAGAGCCTTGCTGTTCAAGGCAGCGCGTTGCGCTCCACCATCAGTACATTCCCAACGCATCAATCAGCCCATCACCTGGGCAGCCATCTGGCTCACATCGTCATGCCCGGCACAATCGACATAAATTATTACGGCGAAATCCATCTGGTGACACCAACCACACCCAAGAGGATTTCAACATGTTGTCACTGTCTAGCCTTTACCATAACGCCAGCTACCTGCAGCGCTGTCAGGACACTATCGACCTGGCGCTTGCGACTCACCCCAGACTCATGGCCGTGCGTATCGACCTGCATTTTCCCAACAACGAATTGGCAGCAGATACCAAGGCCATTACCCGCTTCATTGACTCACTGAAAGCCAAACTCAAGGCAAACCGCCAGCGCAAGAAAAAAGAGGACCCGGACAAGCGTGTGCACGATACATCCCTGTTCTATATCTGGGTCAGAGAAGTGGGAGAGCAATCAGAGCGCGCTCATTACCACCTGGTGCTCATGCTCAACAAGGATGCGTTTTGTTCGGTAGGTGACTTCAAGGCTAATCCAGCGGACAAACACGAAAGGCCCAGCTTGTTCGTCATGGCATGTCAGGCGTGGTGTAGCGCCTTAAAGCTGGAGGCCGTTAAAAACAATGCATCTTTGGTTCATTTCCCCCAAAACCCCTGGTACTGGCTCAAGTTGGATGAACGAAACTCTACCGACTACAAAGGGTTTCTTGAACGGGTCAGCTATCTGGCTAAAGACCGCACCAAAATCTACAGCAAGGCGGCTCGGTCATTCGGGTGCTCGGCCGGTGGCAAGAGATAACACGTGATGCGATGGAAATTGCAACAAGAGCGCATAGAACGCCAGCTCTGAGCCCCAAAGCAATTCCCATTACCAAGATATTGCCATGACCCCATGGCCTCGTCGGTATTTATCTACGCCACTCGTTATCTGATGAGCAGGCATAGCACTCATATCGTCACCACTGCCTGACCTCATCACCGACAACGCCACTGAGCGTCGCCCCCTTATCTCCATGCCATGGTTGCACTTGTTGCCATGGCATTTTTTATTCAGGAAATTTCACCATGAGCCAACACAAACCCGTTCGCGTTTTGCGTCTTAAAGACATGCTGTTCAAGCTGAATGTTGCCCGTAGCACGCTGTATGACTGGATGAGCGAGAGTTCACCCCGCTATGACCCATCGTTTCCCAAACGAGTGCGCCTTGGTCAGAAAAGTGTGGGATGGCTGGAAAGCGACGTGGACCAGTGGATATTGGCCCGGTTCAATCAGGTTGATGCGGCTGTATAGGTAATCCCAATACGATGGGATCATTGTTTTTTTTGCTCGCACCAGCATCAGAACGATGCTTGTCGACAGATCAGGAAACGCGGCATTGGAGATACGCTGTTATTCAATAAAAATCGAGAAACTGGATCAGGGCCTGTTGTTTCTCTGCACTCAGGCCGGCCCACTGTTGCTCCAATCGACGTTTGAGCCCCTCTGTTGGGCGGTATGCCACTGGTGTGGATGCAACAACCAGTGCGTGATAGCGAGAGGGACAATCCAGAAAGAACCATTCAACCGGTGTATCCAGCAGCGCAGCAATATCGACCAGCAACGCTGCGCTAATTCGATTTCCACCCCGCTCATATCGAGACAGTTGTTGTTGAGACAGGTCCAGCGCCTCTGCTAGTTGTGCTGCTGACACCTGTAACTCTTTGCGCCGGAGTTTAATTCGCCTCCCTAACAGCACATCCATGTCTGTTGATGTGAACTTGCTCATTACATAACCAGCTTGAACTTAAAAGTTGTAGAAGTATTTTTATTGAGCAAAAGGGTTGGTGAAATGAATGTTGGGTTGTAAATTAACCAGTGATGAAACCAGTGTGTTTATCTCGGCGATTTACACACTTTTATTGGCAAACGAACTACCTATCGGTATGGAGAGGTATGACATGAGTGACATCGACAAGAATGCGGTAAAGGCGGGAGCGGTTGGTGCAACTGCGGGTGTAGCGGGGTCCGTCGGTACAGTTGCAGCAGCGGGCGCTGTCAGTGGGTTGGGCGCAGCCGGTATTACATCGGGCTTGGCCACTGTTGGCAGTGTCGTTGGCGGCGGCATGGCCGCTGGACTTGCGGTCACTGCCGCAGCGCCTGTTGCAATTGGGGCTGCCGGGCGTTGTTTCCCAAATCAGCCAGTAAGTCATGACTCCCCCAGCCCCAAGTGACTGCTACACTCGGGGCTTTCTGACAGGTAAGCCAAGGGTGTTCAGTTTGTTTATCGCGCTCACATACGCCATCACTTCTCCCACTTGACCATTGTATTTTCGCAGGGTGATTTGGCCTGCCATTAACTGTTTGAACCGGAACATAGCGGTCTCTGCCAGCGAACGACGGTGATACCCCGATATCTTCTTCCAGTGCGCCAGCCCTTCCTTGCGCATCACCTGCACCGCCTCATTTCTCGGATGGCCCTTTTTCCATAGCCCTGCGTTCTTGCGAGGCGGGATACACGCCGTCGCTCCTTTACGCGCAATCAACCGATGGCTGGCTTTGCTGTCATAGGCGCCATCCGCGTAAACACGCCCCAGCTTGCGACGCAGAGGATTGAGCAAGGTCGGCAACACCTCTGCGTCATGCACATTCTCCAGCGACACTTCTGCCGCCACGATATCGTGAGTCATGGGATCTACCGCCAGATGCAACTTACGCCAGACTCGACGTTTCTCAGCGCCGTGTTTTCTGACTTTCCACTCGCCTTCACCAAACACTTTCAGACCTGTCGAGTCGATAACCAGGTCGGTAATGCGCCCCTTGGGGGGCTGCCGATAGGCCACCTTCACTGTGCGTGCGCGCTTGCTGACACAGCTGTAGTCCGGGGCACACAGCGGCACATTCATCAGCTCGAACAGGGAGTCGAGTAGCCCCTGAGTGGCTCGCAGCGTGAGGCTGAAAATCCCTTTGAGCATCAGAAAGGTACAGATGCTCTGGTCGGTGTAGAGCTGACTGCGTCCCCGTTTTCCGTGATGGTCTTGGTGAAACCAGTTATCCATGGCCTCGGCATCAACCCAGAAAGTGAGAGAGCCACGGTTGATCAAAGACCTGTTGTATTGAGGCCAATTGGTGATGGGGTGAAGCGACGTGCCCATGATGCAGACTTGAAGAGGGTGGTGGTGATCAGATCACCGCGCCCTCAGTTAGTTCCATTCAAGCTGCATCAATTTGGGCAACAACGCCGGGCTGCCGCCTACGGGTTGTACAAGTGGTGGAAAAGCTAGGTCATCAGATCATGGCGCAGTGAGGAAGAAGAAAGGAGGCAGTCTATAGCAACTGGACGGGGTTATGAGCGGCAATGCTTTTGGCCCCTATCAGCCTTGATGTGTACGTCGTCTCCACTTCTCTAGGCGGGAGGAAGCCAAGAGCATGCTGACCTCCCTATCCCCTGATGTGCTCAACGCAACCAATTTCCCTTACCAGACTTAAGGACCCCCTCATTTTTGGAGACTCAAATAATCCCAAGCGTGCTGGTATACCCGAGATCAATGAAGATGCTTGATTTTTACCGAAATGAGGATCAAGTTAGCTGTTATGAAACTGCACCTCTCCGATGACCAAAAGAAACAACTCGAAACTATGCATGGCAAAGGCCGTGACAAGCTCGAGTGTGACCGCATTAAAGCGGTACTGCTTGCATCCGAAGGCTGGACTACGGCAATGATTTCTCAAGCATTGCGGATCCATGAGTCAACTGTCCGTCACCACCTTGTTGACTACACAGTTTCGGGGAAACTCAAACCCGAAATTGGCGGTTCCCAAAGCCTACTGACGGCTGAGCAAACAGCCCAACTCATCACGCACCTAACTGAGCATACTTACCACCACAACAAGCAAATTGTTGCCTATGTACTGGCGCAATTTGGCGTGCAGTATACGGTGGCAGGGATGCACAAATGGCTTCATAAAAACGGCTTTAGCTACAAGAAACCAAAAGGTGTGCCGCACAAGTTTGATACGGCAAAACAACAGGCTTTCGTTGAGGCCTATGAGACGCTCAAAGCTAAGGAAGGTGCGAACAAGTCCCTGATATGAGATCATGTTTGTCATCTGGAGCCATGAAAAAGGGTTCATCATGAGTCATCAACTTACCTTCGCCGACAGTGAATTCAGCAGTAAGCGCCGTCAGACCAGAAAAGAGATTTTCTTGTCCCGCATGGAGCAGATTCTGCCATGGCAAAACATGGTGGAAGTCATCGAGCCGTTTTACCCCAAGGCTGGTAATGGCCGGCGACCTTATCCGCTGGAAACCATGTTACGCATTCACTGCATGCAGCATTGGTACAACCTGAGCGATGGCGCGATGGAAGATGCTCTGTACGAAATCGCCTCCAT
>NZ_JAPCJA010000040.1:0-46117 GCF_027707745.1 Aeromonas sp. QDB23 | reverse complement strand
ACAAACTTATCCACAGAAACAGGTTCCGGATTGCTAGAATGGCCGAAAACAAGGAGGCCAAGATGGACTTGCGACTGAGACCCTACAAGGGAAAACGCCCGCAACTGGGCAAACGGGTGTATGTAGACCCCTGCGCGACACTGGTGGGCGATATCGAGCTGGCCGACGATGCCAGCATCTGGCCCATGGTGGCGGCACGGGGGGATGTGAACCATATCCGCATCGGCGCCCGCAGCAATATTCAGGATGGCACTGTGCTGCACCTTACCCGCAAGAGCGCTAGCAACCCTGACGGCTATCCGCTGCTGATCGGTGAAGATGTCACTGTGGGTCACAAGGCGATGTTACACGGCTGCACCATAGGCAACCGGGTGCTGGTCGGCATGGGGACCATCATTCTGGATGGGGTAGTAGTCGAGGATGATGTGATGATCGGCGCAGGTTCGCTGGTGCCACCGGGCAAACGGCTCGAATCGGGCTTTCTATATATAGGTAATCCCGTCAAACAGGCTCGCCCGCTCAAACCCGCCGAGATCGCGTTTCTCAAAACCTCGGCTGACAACTATGTCCTGCTCAAGAATGAGTATCTGCAAGAGACCTGATAGGGCAGGCAGAAACAGGAAGCCCGGCATGATGCCGGGCTTCGCTTCTTATATAGCTATATAGCCGTGCAGAACGGCTGACCGGAAATCAGTGGGCCTGATCCCAGTTATCGCCGGTGCCCGCTTCAACCAGCAGCGGCACATGCAGTTCGGCAGCGGCCGACATCTTCTCCTTGATGATGGCGGTGTACTCCTCCAGCTTCTCTTCGCGGATCTCGAACACCAGTTCATCGTGCACCTGCATCAGCATGCGGATCGACTCACCCTCGATACCGCGGATCCAGCTGTCCACGTTGATCATGGCGCGCTTGATGATATCGGCAGCGGTACCCTGCATCGGGGCGTTGATGGCGGCACGTTCGGCAGCCTTGCGCAGGCCGGCGTTGCGGGACTTGATATCCGGCAGATAGAGGCGACGACCAAACAGGGTCTCGACATACCCCTGGGCTTCCGCCTGCTGGCGGGTGCGCTCCATATACTCCAGCACGCCCGGGTAGCGTTCGAAGTAGAGATCCATGTACTTCTGCGCTTCGGCGCGGCCGATCCCCAGCTGCTTGGCCAGACCAAAGGCACTCATGCCGTAGATAAGGCCGAAGTTGATCGCCTTGGCACTGCGGCGCATGTCGGTGGTGACCGCATCGAGCGCTACGCCGAATACCTCGGCAGCCGTCGCCTTGTGGATGTCCTTGCCCTCGGCAAAGGCGGTCAGCAACCCCTTATCACCGGAAAGATGCGCCATGATGCGCAGCTCGATCTGGGAGTAATCCGCCGCCACCAGCTTGTAACCGGCGCTCGGAATAAAGGCCTGACGGATCCGGCGCCCCTGCTCGTTGCGCACCGGGATGTTCTGCAGGTTGGGATCAGATGATGACAAACGACCCGTGGCCGCCACCGCCTGATGATAGGAGGTGTGTACCCGCCCGGTCTGCGGCTTGATCATCAGCGGCAACTTGTCGGTATAGGTGGACTTGAGCTTGGCCAGCCCGCGATGCTCCATCAGTAGGCGCGGCAGCTCGTAGGTCTCCGCCAACTCGGCCAGCACCTCTTCCGCAGTGGACGGTGCACCCTTCGGAGTCTTTTTGATGATCGGCAGGCCCAGCTTGGTGAAGAGGATCTCCCCCAGCTGCTTGGGCGAGGAGAGGTTGAACTCCTGTCCGGCCAGCTCGTGAGCCTGCTTCTCCAGCTCCGCCAACCGCAGCTCGATCTCCTGACTCTGCTGGTGCAGCAGCTTGGGATCTATAGTGGTGCCGAGCAACTCCATCCGCGCCAGTACCGGCAACAGCGGCAGCTCGATTTCACTAAATACCTTGGCGAGGCCCGGCACGGCTTCCAGCCGCCCCCACAGGGTCTGGTGCAGACGCAGGGTGATATCGGCATCTTCTGCCGCATAGGGAGCGGCCTGCTCCAGCTCGATCTGGTTGAAGGTGAGCTGTTTCACCCCTTTGCCCGCGATATTTTCAAAGGAGGTGGTCTCGACCCCGAGGTAACGCTTGGCCATCGAATCCATATCGTGACGACTGGCAGTGGAGTTGAGCACGTAGGATTCGAGCATGGTGTCGTAGGCGATACCTTGCAGGTCGATGTCGTGGTTGAGCAGCACGTTGCGATCGTACTTGAGGTTCTGCCCCACCTTGAGACGGGTCGGATCTTCCAGCAACGGCTTGAGCTTGCCCAGCACCACGGCTTCAGTCAGCTGCACCGGCGCCCCGAGATAGTCATGGCCAAACGGCACATAGGCGGCCTTGCCCGGTTCGACGGCGAAGGAGACGCCGACGATCCGCGCCTCCATATAGTCGAGACTGGTTGTTTCGGTATCGAAGGCAAACAGCGGTGCCGCTTTCAGCTGTTCCAGCCAGCCGTCAAACTCAGCTTCGTCCAGAATGCAGCGGTAGTCGGTTTCGATGGCGGCAACCGGAGCGGCGCTCTCATCGCCAGCCTCGTCCGGTCCGGCACGCTCGCCGCTCTCTTCACCACCGGACTCCAGCTCCTTAATCAGGTTGCGCAGCTCGTATTCGCGATAGACGGCCAGCAGGGACTCCTTGTCGACCGGCTGGAGCTGCAGTTGCTCCAGACTCTGTTCCAGCTCGACGTCGGTCTTGATGGTCGCCAGTCGATAGGAGAGACGAACCTGCTCTTCCTGCTCGCGGAACTTGTCGGCGAACGCCTTGGAGCCTCGGAAGCCGAGCGCGGCCACCTTGTCGAGGTTGGCGGCAATCTCGTCGATGCTGCCAATCCCCTGCAGCAGGGCCAGTGCGGTCTTCTCGCCAACACCAGTCATGCCGGGAATGTTGTCGACCTTGTCACCCATCAGGGCCAGATAGTCGATGATGAGCTCGGGCGGCACGCCAAACTTCTCGATCACCCCTTCCCGATCGGTCTTCACATCTTTCATAGTGTCGATCAGGGTGACGTGGTCTGAGACCAGCTGCGCCATGTCCTTGTCACCGGTGCTGATCAGCACCGGCAACTGTTTCTCGGTCGCCTGGCGGGCCAGGGTGCCGATCACATCGTCGGCCTCGACCCCTTCCACCATCAGGAAGGGGAAGCCCATCGCCTTGATCATCTGATGGATAGGGGCAACCTGGCTGCGCAGATCGTCCGGCATGCTGGCACGGGTCGCCTTGTACTCGGGATAGATGTCGTCGCGAAAGGTCTTGCCCTTGGCATCAAACACCACGGCCACATGACAGTCAGGATATTGCTTGCGCAGGCTGCGCATCATGTTGGCCATGACACGGACGGCGCCGCTCGGCAAACCGGTCGATGTGCGCAGATCGGCCTGCTGGGAGGCGAAGAAGGCGCGGTAAAGATAAGAGGAGCCGTCGACCAGAATAAGGGGATTGCTAGGGGCCATGAAATCGTCCTGCCAGAGATAAACAGCCGCTAGGATGCCACAGGGCCCCCCTCACACCAAGGGGCGCAGCAACAGCACAAATGCCCTTATAAAGGGACTCAAGCTGTGGATAACTCTGTGTTCAAAAATGGGACGCATCAGAGCGCACAGTGATAAAGCTGTGCATAAGAATATAAAAACCCATTAAAAACAATATATTGAGATCGCAAAAACCGATCGTGAGACAGTTAGAATGATCTCGATCAATGTGGAAAAAGATTTAAGGGAGTAGATACGGCAGGATCCAAAACGAAACAATCCTAGCACAGCAAGATGACTTGACCAGCGGATGGCGAGCGATAACCATACAAAAGTACAACAATCCATCTTGGCTCACATTTTCAACAACGAGGAGTTTGCCATGAAAAAAGTGGCCGTGATTTTGAGTGGCTGCGGTGTCTTTGACGGAGCCGAAATCCACGAGGCCGTCATCAGCCTGCTGGCGCTGGCCCGTCAGGGTGCAACCGTCCAGTGCTTCGCCCCGAACGTGGCGCAGCTCCATGTGATCAACCACCTGACCGGTGAAGTGAGCGAGGGAGAGAGCCGCAACGTGCTGGTCGAAGCGGCCCGCATCTGCCGTGGCCAGATCAAGGATGTGGCCGAGCTGGATGCGGCCGATTACGACGCGCTGCTGGTGCCCGGCGGCTTTGGCGCGGCCAAGAACCTGTGCGACTTCGCCATCCGGGGCGCCGAGTGCCAGATCCAGCCCGATGTGCTGAAAGCGTGCCAGAGCTTTGCCAAGACCAACAAACCGGCCGCCTATATCTGCATCGCACCCGCCATGATCCCACTGATCTACGGTGCCGGGACGCTGGCGACCATCGGCCATGACGAGGGTACCGCCAACGCCATCGAGGCGATGGGCGGCAGCCATCTCAACTGCCCGGTCAACGAGTTCGTGGTGGATCAGGAGCGCAAGGTGATCTCCACCCCCGCCTACATGCTGGCCAACAATATTGTCGAGGCGGCAGACGGTATCGAGAAGACGGTCAAACAGTTGCTGGCGCTGTAATTCCCACCCCGCCAAAAACAGACGGGCCGCTCATGGAGCGGCCCGTTTTCAATTCTGCCTGAAGGCGATGAATTAGATGGTTTCGCCCATCTGATCCATTTTACCCAGCAGGGCACGCAGACGCTCCTGCCATGCAACGTGCTCGTTGCGCAGCTGATGGTTCTCGTCTTGCAGCTTGCTGTTCTGCTCTTTCAGCTCGTCCAGCTCCATCTTCAGCAGGGAGATGTTGTCGACGGCGGATTGTACTTTGGATTCGAGTTGCTCAAGGACTTCTAGTGACATATGCATACCTGTTTGTTCAATTGCGATGCCCCACAGAGGGCGATTCAAGCGCGTGAAGCCAGCATACCCCGAGCGCATCGGCACAAACAAGCCAGTGCGCTGTAAAATGCGCCTTCCATAGATGTATTGTCTAAATATGCGTCTATTTTTCTCGCATCCTGCGCCCGAGCCGCGACAACACACTGAACCGAGCGTAAAAGGCCCCGCCACCGGCGCATCATTGACGCCATCCTGATGACACCGACCTTATCCATGCAAGGCGATATAAGCCCCCAGCAACAGACAGGCGACGACATACATCAGCAGGCCGTAGAGCAGGTTCCAGCGCAGGATCAACCCGGCACTGAGGTTGTAGCGGGAGGCCAGCGCCAGATTGGATCCGGAGAGCGGACTGGTGCCGGTGGCAAGCCCCCATCCCAGCAGGAAACACATGCCGAGCAGGCTGGGATCCGGCGCCAGCGGCCAGAGCAACGGCGCCAGCCCGGAGATGCTGATGAGCGGATGCACCCCGACGATGGCCACCAGCAGGATCAGCAACAGAGTGAGGGATGCCTCAAGCCAGCCAAAGTGGTTGAACAGCGGCAGGCCGTGACCGGCGCCGAGATCGATGACCGACAGCGCACTGTTGATGCCGGCGGCCAGCAAACCGGCCCCCAGAAACAGCACCAGCTGACCACCGATGGCGGGGAAGCGCTCCACCACCTGCCGCTTGAGGGCCGCCTTACGCCCGACCCTCGGCATAAAGAGCAGCGCCAGCAGCGGGGCCACCAGCGCGATCACCGCCAGAATGCCAAGCTGGGGCCAGATCTGCTTGATGAGCAGTACCAGCAGCGCCAGCGTGACCGGCAACCCCAGCGTCTGCAGCCGCAGCGGATAACCGGCAAAGTCGGCCACTCCGATCCGCTCCACCTGCCAGGCAGTCAGCCCCATCGCCAGCAAGGCGGCTAGGATCCCGAACGGCAGAATATGGGAGAGCTGCAAACCCGGCGCATAGGTCAGTGCTACCGCCATGGCGACAAAGAAGGGTGACCAGAAGGCGGCGGCACAGAAGATCCGGCTAAGCACCATCACCTGACGCCGCTCCAGGGTGCCGTTGCGCTCCAGCCGATCGCCGATGATGAACAGCACCGAGAGGTTGATGACAGCCCCCAGCAGATTGAGGCTGGCCATGGTGCTCCACAGCCCCTTGCGCCCGGTCCAGGAGGTGGTGCCGGTCAGCAGACCGGAGGTGGCGAGGTTGAGGGTGCTCACCGCGGCAAACATGGTGAGCATATTGATGTTGGGCAGCAGCCAGTCACCGGCGCTGAGGGTCGCGCCCCGCCACCAGGAAAAGATCAGCAGCAACAGAGCAGCGCCATAGAGAGCCAGTGCCTGCCGCTTGGCGGCCCCCACCAGCCAGGGCCAGGTGAGCAGTGACGCCCCCCAGGCCGCAATGGCCGCTGGCCAGGGGGAGAGTCCCAGATAGAGATGCAGCAGGTTGAGCAGCCACATCCCCAGTATCAGATAACCCGACCAGCGTTTGGCCATCGACGCCTCCGGTCAGGAGATCAGAGACACTGATCCATATCCAGTGAAGGCTTGTCGCACTCCGGACGACCGACGATCTTGGCGGGTACGCCAGCGACCGTGGTGTGCGGTGGCACCGGATTGATCACCACGCTGCCTGCGCCAATTTTGGCGCCCATGCCCACTTCGATATTGCCGAGCACCTTGGCGCCCGCCCCTATCATCACCCCTTCGCGGATCTTGGGATGGCGATCGCCGCTCTCCTTGCCGGTACCGCCGAGGGTCACGCTCTGCAGGATCGAGACATCGTCTTCAATCACCGCCGTCTCGCCGACCACGATGCCAGTGGCGTGGTCAAACATGATCCCCTTGCCGATACGGGCGGCCGGGTGCACATCCACCCCGAACACCACCGAGATCTGGTTTTGCAGATAGAGCGCCAGCGAGCGGCGACCCTGACGCCACAGCCAGTTGGCGACCCGATACCCCTGCAGGGCATGGAACCCCTTGAGGTAGAGCAACGGGGTGGAGAAGAGATCGACCGCCGGATCCCGCTCCTGCACGGCGCAGATGTCGGCCGCCACCACCGCCAGCAGCTCGGGCTCGCTGCGCAGCGCCAGCTCGATCACTTCGCGCAGGGCGATGGCGGGCATAGTGGCGCTGTCGAGCTTGTTGGCCAGCTGGAAGCTGAGGGCCGATCGCAGATTCTTGTGATTGAGAATGGTGGAGTGGAAGAAGCTGGCCAGCATCGGCTCCTGGGCCGCCATGCACTCCGCTTCTTGCTGAATTTTGTGCCAGGTTTTGGCAACCAGTTCATCCATGTTGCAGCCTACTGTTGTTCTGGGTGAGGGCTCTGTTGTTCTTTTGTCAGCACCGAGATGGGGTCCATGTGGATGATGACATCCATCCGCTCGAATGCCTGGCGTACCGCCAGTTCGGCTTCATCGGCGATCTGATGGGCCTTGACCAGGGGGATCTGATCATCCAGTTCCAGATGCAACTGTACGAATCGGGTCGGCCCGGATTGACGGGTGCGCAGGTCATGTACGCCGTGTACACCTTCTACGGCACAGCAGAGCGCCATTATTCTCGCTTGTTCTTCGGCTGGCAACTGACGATCGAGCAGGGCCTGCACCGACTCGTAGCCGATGTGTCCCGCCCCCCACAACAGGAACAGCCCGATCAGGATGGCAAACAGGCCGTCTGCCCAGTACCACCCCTGCCCCGCCAGCACCAGCGCCAGCAAGACACCGGCATTGAGCAGCAGATCGGAACGGTAGTGCAGCATGTCGGCCTTGATGGCGACGCTGTTGGTCTTGCGAATGACCAAGCTCTGGAAGCTGACCAGCAGCAGGGTCAGCACGATGGAACCACCGCTGACCCAGAGACCCGCCTCCAGCCGCTCGATGGGCGCCTGCTTGAGCAGCGACGAGATACCGTGCATCACCAGCAGCAGCGCGGAACCGGAGATAAAGGCTGACTGAATGAGGCCCGCCAGTGACTCCGCCTTGCCATGACCGAACCGGTGTTCGTCATCGGCGGGGGCCAGCGCATAGCGAATGGCCAGCAGGTTGATGATGGAGGCACTCACATCCATGAAGGAGTCGGTGAGCGATGCCAGCAGGGTCGACGAGTCGGTCATCAGCCAGGCGATCAGTTTGCCGATGATCAGCAGGGTGGCAGTGGTGACCGCCGCCATGCTGGCAAAGGTGACCCAACGGGAATATTGTTGATGGCTCAAAACCGGCTTTCCTCTGGCGATGAAAAACTTATTATACCCTGACCCCGGCGTCAGTTTGGCGCGAAAATCTGCGGAATAACACCAGATGAACAGAATACTCCTGGTCGACGACGATCTTGAATTGACCCAACTGCTCACCGAAATTCTGACCCTGGAGGGATTTCAGGTCACGGTCGCCGAGGATGGTGAAGAGGGGCTGCAACGATTGGCGGAGCAGAGCTTCGATCTGGTACTGCTGGATGTGATGATGCCCAGGCTCAACGGCTTTGCCATGCTGACCAAGCTGCGCAAAACCCACGACACCCCGGTACTGATGCTGACCGCCCGCGGTGACAGCCAGGATCGGGTCAACGGTCTGGAGGCCGGCGCCGACGACTATCTGGCCAAGCCGTTCGATGATCGGGAGCTGCTCGCCCGCGTGCGCGCCATCCTGCGCCGCACCCAGAGCGCCCCGCCCCAGCGCGGCAACTCCTCCGACGAAGTGCACTTCATGGATATCGTGCTGCAACCCGGCCTGCAGCAGGCCCGCTGCGGCGAACAGCTGCTGGAGCTGACCGCCACCGAATTCGGCCTGCTGGAGTGCCTGCTGCGCAATCCCGGTCAGATCGTCAGCAAGAGTCATCTCTCCGAGCAGGTGCTGGGCAAGAAGCTGGAACCCTTCGATCGGGCCATCGACATGCACCTGAGCAACCTGCGCAAAAAGCTGCCGGATCGCACCGATGGCCAGCCCCGCTTCAAAACCGTACGGGGGCGCGGTTACCTGTGGCTAGAGCAAGAATAGAGCGCATCAGCTCCCTCAACGGGATCTCGACCCACATCTTCCTCTGGTTCTGGCTCATGTTGCTGGTGATCCTCGCCGCCGTGATCAGCCTGCCGACTCTGGATCCCCGCAACCAGATCCCGCTGCCGACCCACGAGGTGGCGCGGATGCAGAATAATGTTCAGGCCCTGCTCAATGCCGCCGATCCGGATCAGGATTTCGATCTGGCCAAAGCGATGGACAATATCGCCATGCTGCCGGTGGATAACGTCTATCTGCGCGATGAGCGGGGACAGATCCAGTCGACCACCCATCCGCGCAAGTTCGTGGTGCGCTTCATGGTGGATGCCGACGACCCGGCCAACCCCATGCTGGGCAACGAGGATCGCAAGGCGATCGCCGGCCCCTTCCTGATGGAGCACCACGGCCATCGCTACCACGTCTATTTCGGCCTCAATGCCGAGAACCCCTACCTGTTCCTGTTCATTCAGGTGCTGGATCACCCGATCCGCATTCTGGGCATCTCGATGCTGGTCAGCACCCCGCTCTGCCTGCTGCTCGCCTGGCGGCTGACCCGTCCCATCCTGCAACTGCAGAAGTCGGTCTCCCAACTGGCGGCCGGCAATCTGGAGGTGCAGATCCCCAATCTGGGACGGGGCGACGAGATCGGCCAGCTGGCGGATAACGTCAGCCGCATGGTGGAGACGCTCAAGAGCATGATCCAGAAGCAGAAACAGCTGCTTTCCGATATCTCCCACGAGCTGCGCAGTCCCCTCACCCGGATGCAGTTGGCGCAGGCGCTGATCCGCCGCAAACAGGGTGACAGCGCCGAGCTGGCGCGGATCGAATCGGAAATCGGACGGCTGGACAAGCTGATCGGCGATCTGCTGGACCTGTCGCGGGTACAGCAGCATGTGGAGGCGCCGGTGGTACATCCGCTGGCCGAGTTGCTGGAGCCCATCCTCGAAGATGCGATGTTCGAAGCGAACCAGAGCGGCAAGCAGCTCAGGTTGCCACCGCTGCCTGCCGAGTCGATCCAGATGTGGCCCGAGCTGCTGGCCAGAGCGGTGGAGAACCCTCTGCGCAATGCCCTCAAGTATGCTCGCGAGTTCATCAAGGTGGACTGGTATCGGGAGGGGTTGGAGTGGGTGATGACCATTCGGGATGACGGCCCCGGGGTGCCTGACGAGCAGCAAGCATTGCTGTTCCAGCCCTTCTTCCGGGTCGATGATGCCCGCAATGCCAAGACCGGCGGCACCGGACTGGGGCTGGCCATCGCCTCGGAGGCGATCCAGCGTCACGGCGGCACCATTGCGGCCAGCAACAATCACCCGACCGGGCTGACCATCACCATCCGCTTGCCCATCGCCTGATCCTTTTCATCCGGACGGGCGCTGGGTATGCTGGCGCCCCTTCTTGGCTTTACATCTCTTTGCAGGAACTCGTCATGCTCGATATCGTCCTCTACCAGCCGGAAATTCCGCCCAACACCGGCAATATCATCCGGCTCTGCGCCAATACCGGTTACCGGCTCCATCTGATCGAGCCGCTGGGATTTGAGTGGGATGACAAGCGGGTAAAGCGGGCGGGACTCGACTATCACGAGTTTGCCGAGGTGAAGCGCTGGCCAAGCTATGAGGCGTTTCTGACCGCCGTGGCACCCAAGCGGGTGTTCGCCTGCACCACCAAGGGCCGCACCGCGCACTCGACAGCCCAGTATGCCCTTGGCGACGCCCTGCTGTTTGGCCCGGAGAGTCGTGGCCTGCCCAGCGAGATCATCGAGAGCCTGCCATTCGAGCAGCGGCTGCGCATTCCGATGGTGCCCCAGAGCCGCAGCATGAACCTCTCCAACGCGGTATCGGTGTTCGTCTACGAGAGCTGGCGCCAGCTCGGTTACGACGGCGCCATGTAAGCGCCACCGATGATCAGTGGCGGGCGTCGAGCAGATGCCCGCTGCGCTCCAGCCGCCAGCAAGTGACCCCCAGCGACAGACCACGCCCCACCATCAGCGCTGCCATCGCCGCCCATAACGCGGCCACGCCCCATGACTGACAGAGCCACCAGATCGGGAAGAAGCCGCCAAACGCGGCCAGCAACATGCTGTTGCGCATCTCCCGCGCCCGGGTCGCCCCGATGAATACCCCGTCCAGCAGGAAACACCAGACCGCCAGCAACGGCATGGCGATCAGCCAGGGAAGCTGACGATGTGCCTCCGCCACCACTGCCGGGATATCGGTGATCTGCCCCACCAGCCAACTGCCCAGCAGGGCAAACCCAAAGGTAAATGCGGTCGCAATCAGGGCGGCCCAACCCAGATTGAGCACGATGGCCTCCCGCAGTTTTTGCCGATCCCGCAAACCGATGGCTCGCCCCACCATGGCCTCCACCGCATAAGCAAAGCCATCAAGCCCGTAGGAGATCAGCATCAGGAAGTTGAGCAGCACCGCATTGGCGGCCACTGCCACATCCCCCAACCGCGCCCCTTGCAGGGTCATAAAGGCGAAGCAGAGCTGCAAACAGAGGGAGCGCAGGAAGATATCGCGGTTGAGGCCGAGCAACCGCACCATGGGGGCAAGTTGCCGCCAGCGCTGCCAGCCATCCTGCCACACCGTCGGTGCCAGTTGCCGCAACTGACGGCGCACCAGCCAGATGCCAGCGGCCAGCGCGCAGTAGTCCGCCATGACCGACGCCGCCGCCACACCCCGCACCTGCCAGCCGAGCCCCAGCACAAACAGGGCGTCGAGCGCCATGTTGACCAGATTGGTGAGGATCAGCATCACCATGGGGCTGCGGGCATCCTGCATCCCCAGCAGCCAGCCCATGATCACCAGATTGCAGAGCGCCGCCGGGGCGCTCCAGATCCGCAGCGCCACGTATTGGCCCGCATAGAGCTGCACCTCGGCCGAGCCGCCACTCAGGGCGATCAATCGTGGCAACAGGGGGAAGAGCAACAACAGCAGCGCCAGGCCGAGGGCAATGGCCAGCCCCAGCGCCCGCAGCAGGGTATCGAGCTGGGCACGACCGTCGGCGGCGCCGTGCGCCTGCGCCGTCAGCCCGGTGGTCGACATCCGCAAAAAGCCGAGTAACCAGAAGATGAGGTTGATCAGGGTTGCACCGACCGAGACGCCCCCCAGAAACCAGGCCTGACCGAGATGACCGATCACCCAGGTGTCCACCAGCCCCAGCAAGGGGGTGGTGATATTGGAAAAAACCATGGGCAGGGCGAGCGCAAACACTGCGCGGTGGCGAGAGGGATCTCGCCACCAGGGGGCAACAGCTGGGGTCACGCTCAGTGGCCTGTCAGCTTCAGAATGCGGGAGAAGTCAGAGAGCATGGTGGCCATCTGCACCCGTGGCACCTGACCCGGCGCCACTTGTGGGCGGAATACCGCCTGCAGCTTGCCCGTGGGGTTAATGAGCACGATGGAGGCGGAGTGATCGATCAGGTAATCCTTCTCCCCCTGATTGGCGATGGAGTAGATCAGCCCCAGATTGCGCACGAACGGGAACAGCTTGTCGTGGGGGGCGGTGGCCGCCTTGAACTCGGGATTGAAGAAGGCGGTATAGGTCTTGAGGCGGGGAATGTCGTCACGCTGGGGATCTGCCGAGATAAACACCACCTGACTGTCGGGCGCCATCTTCTTCAGCTGATCATAAACGGATCGCATATCTGCCAGGGTGGTGGGGCAGATATCGGGGCAGAAGGTGTAACCGACGAACAGGAAGGTCCAATGCCCCTTCAGGTTGGCAGGGGTGAACGGCTGGTTGTCCGCATCGGTAAAGGCAAAATCGTTGATGTCCCGCCCCGCCGGATAGTAGTCGGCCTGCTGTGGCTGCTCTGGCTGCGTGGCGCAGAACGCAAGGATCAGACAGGCTGTCAGCAGCAGAAAGAGCAGGGGATAGCGGAGCTTCATCATAACAAGAGACCCTTTCAGTTCGAGGCAGATGGCCAGCAGTGACCGGACAAGAGGGGGCATTGTACCCCAGCGAGCCACCAAGGGGGGTCAACCTTGTGCAACACCCTGTCAGGAGTCGACCATTTGGCACAATTGATCGCCAGTTGCGGCCATAAAAAAACCGGCACTTCGGGTGCCGGTTGTGGGTGCATTTGTTTGTCTCTTCTGCTCAGGGGCGAGCGTTGCGCCCCTGCTGCAACATCTTGCCGATGGCCCGCACGCCGATGGGAATAACGGGGGCCAGCCAGCCCTCTTCCCCTTGGCGATCGCCGTGACCCCGCTTGAACAGCAGCACCAGACGCACCACCTTCTCTTTCGGGCATCCCAGCCAGAGCGTCCAGTGCGACCCACGATGGTGCAACCAGAGACCGTAGAACCAGGTCATCCGGCTACCTTTGACAAAACGGGTGATTGACGATTCCGCTGGCGCAGCCGCAGCCTCTGAATCCCATGGCGATCTTGATGCCATACCAGTCCTCCTTGACCGACAGGTCATGTTGCTTCGTCGGCCTGAACTGGCGTCAGGCCCGTCACGACTCTCTGCAACCACTACGAATGGTCCCCTTTGCCCGACAAGGCTCGGGATCTCCCCACTCCCCCTTCATATCCCGTGAAGGTGTACTGCCCGATTCTCGTTATTGCCGCCCCTCCCGTCACGGCGCATTGCGGTTGCCAGAGGGAGGCGCCAAGCCCTGTCTCGGCGACAGGGCACTGATCTGAGCATATATCTGAAATGGATGATTGGTAACCGATCGCACGGGACAAAATGCTGCCGCCGATGATCTGTTTGATATGACAGGGAAAGTGCGCCAGAAACAGCACGGCCTCCCGAAGGAGGCCGTGTGGCAAACGCAGTTGGCGGAGATAATTACATCCAGTCGGCGTTGCGGATCACCCCGACGGCCAGTCCCTCGATGGTGAGCTGCTGGCAGGAGAGATCCACCTCGATGGGGGAGAGCTCTTCATTTTCCGGCAGCAGCCATACCTGACTGCCCTTGCGCTGGAAGCGCTTGACGGTGACATCCTCATCGAGGCGGGCGACCACCACCTGACCGTTGCGCACCTCCTGGGTCTTGTGCACCGCCAGCAGATCGCCATCCAGAATGCCGATGTTCTTCATGCTCATCCCCTGCACCCGCAGCAGAAAATCAGCGCGCGGATGGAACAGGGCGGGATCCACCTGATAGTGGCTCTCGATATGCTCCTGCGCCAGGATGGGTTCACCGGCGGCCACCTTGCCGATCAGCGGCAGGCCACTCTCTTCCAGCACCTCTTCCGCTTCGAGCAACAGGCGAATGCCGCGGGACGTGCCCGGCATGATCTCGATGACCCCTTTTTTGGCCAGGGCCTTCAGATGTTCTTCGGCCGCATTGGCCGACTTGAAACCAAGCTTCTGGGCAATCTCGGCACGAGTCGGCGGCATGCCGGTCTCGCTCATGTTCACCTTGATCAGCTCCAGCACTTCGGCCTGGCGGGGGGTAAGGGGTTTCATAGCATTGGCACCTGTCTTTTTATACAGCACACTGGCAGTATATACAGTGCAGTGGCCAAGGCAAGGCGCAGCTGACATTTGTCGCAACCAACCCCTCATTTACTGCTGTTTTGATCCTGCGCAGCCGACTCATCGTACCTCTCGGCGACAAGGGGCTGCCGATTTGCTATGCTCACGCCGCATTTTTTTGGAGAGCAGACGCACATGTCCCTAGGACAGAAGATTTCCAGAGCCATCTTGCAATGGCCGGTCAGCGGCTTGGTCAATCACAAGAGCCTGCCGGAAAATCCCATCACAGAACTCAATCTGGATCCGGCCAGACCCATCGTCTATGCCCTGAAAACCAGTTCGATCACCGACCTGATGACCCTGCAGCAGTGCTGCGAGGATCTCGGTCTGCCCGGCCCCTTCACGCCGCTGGAACTTAACGGCCAGCTGCTGCCGCGCTATGTCTGTCTGGATCGTCCGCCTCCCCTGTTTGGCAAACGCAGCAAGCCGCTCCCCTTCCTGCAGGAGTTCCACCAGCTGCTGGATCTGCACAAGCAGGATCCCGAACTGGATATCCAGGTGGTGCCCGTCACCCTGTTCTGGGGCCGCGCTCCGGGTCGGGAAGGGGAGGAGGCCTCCGGCCTCAACATCATCAGCAGCCTGGCGCCAAACCGGCTGAAGAAGGCGCTTATCGTGATCCTCAAGGGTCGCGAGAATCTGGTGCGCTTCTCGCCGCCGCTCTCCCTGCGCCATATGGCCGACAAGCACGGCACCGACGAGGCGATCGCCCACAAGCTGGCGCGAGTGGCCCGTACCCACTTCAGCCGCCAGCAGCTGGCCGCCACCGGCCCGAAACTGCCGAACCGCAATCTGCTGTTCAAGCAATTGCTCGACTCCGCGGTGATCCAGCAGGCGATTGAAGAGGAGGCCCAGCGCGAGGGCATCAGCCTCGAGAAGGCGCAAAAGCGCGCCCATGGCTACATGGACGAGATCGCCTCCAACTTCTCCTACCGGCTGATCCGCCTGGGCGAGAGCTTCCTCGGCTGGCTGTGGAACAAGCTCTATCGCGGTTTGTCGGTCAATGGCGCCGAGAAGGTACGCCAGCTGGCGCAGGAGGGGCACGAGATCGTCTACGTCCCCTGCCATCGCAGCCACATGGACTACCTGCTGCTCTCCTACGTCATCTACCACCAGGGGATGGTGCCGCCCCATATCGCGGCAGGCATCAACCTCAACTTCTGGCCAGCTGGCCCGATCTTCCGCCACGGTGGCGCCTTCTTCATTCGCCGTACCTTCAAGGGCAACCCGCTCTACAGCACGGTGTTCCGTGAATACCTCAACCTGCTGTTTGCCAAGGGTTACTCGGTGGAGTTCTTCACCGAAGGCGGCCGCTCCCGTACCGGCCGTCTGCTGCCACCCAAGACCGGCATGCTGGCGATGACTCTGCAGGCCATGATGCGCGGACTGGATCGTCCGGTCACTCTGGTACCGGTCTATCTGGGCTACGAGCACGTGATGGAGGTGAACACCTACCACAACGAGCTCAAGGGCAGCCGCAAGGAGAAGGAGAGCTTCCTGCAGGTGCTCGGCATCCTGCGCAAGCTGCGCAACTACGGCCGTGGTTTCGTCAACTTCGGCGAACCGCTGACCCTCAACAACTACCTGAGCGAACATATTCCGGACTGGAAGAAGCACATCGGGGAAGAGGAGCGTCCGGAGTGGATGGCGGGCACCGTCAACGATCTGGCCGAACTGCTGATGACCCGCATCAACGATGCGGCCGCGGTCAACGGCCTGACCCTGAGCGCGCTGGCGCTGCTGGCCGCCGAGCGCCACGCCCTGACCCGCGACGAGTTGCAGGCCCAGCTCAACACCTATCTGGATCTGCTCAAGGCGGTGCCTTACAGCCCACAGAGCACCATTCCGGATGAGGATGCCAAGACCCTGCTGGATCAGGCGATGGAGCTCAACAAGTTCGAGGTGAGCGAGGACAAGCTGGGGCAGATCATCAGCCTGGACCGCTATCAGGCGATCCTGCTGACCTACTACCGCAACAACATCCTCCACCTGTTTGCCATGCCCTCGCTGGTGGCGGCCTTGATCGAACAGTGCGAGGGGATCTCCCGCAGCGAGATCATGGCCCGCTGCATCGACATCTATCCGCTGCTCAAGACCGAGCTGTTCCTGCGCTATGAAGAGGAAGAGCTGCCAGCGCTGGTCGACAGCCTGCTCGACGCCCTGCAGACCCAGCAGTTGATCGAGACCCGCGATGGCGGCTACTGGGTCAATCCGGCCAACCAGATGCGACTGCTGCTGCTGGCGGAGAGCATTCAGGAGACCCTGCAACGCTACGCCATCGTGCTGACCCGGGTGCTGGCACAGCCTCATATCGAGGCGGAGCAGCTGGAGGCGGACGGCCTGATGATGGCAGAGCGCCTCGGCACCCTGCACGGCATCAACGCCCCCGAGTTCTTCGACCAGAAGCTGTTCAGCACCCTGATCCACACCTTGCGCAAGGAGGGTTACCTCTCCCCCGAGTGCAAACCGGATCTCGGCCGCTTCCAGGCGCTGGCCGACAACATAGTGCCGCTGTTGAGCAACAAGATCCGCCGTACCATTCAGGCGGGCAACCAGCTCTAATCTGCAACGCAAACAAAGAAGGCCGCATCATGCGGCCTTCTTTTTTATCAGGATTTGTGCGGGATAAGTCACGCCAGCAGGTAGTCGAGCACCAGACCGGCAAACACCAGCGCCCCCACATAGTTGTTGTTGAGAAACGCCTGGAAGCAGGCTTCCCGCTGCCGCTCGCGAATGAGCCGCTGCTGATAGACAAACAGCACCGCCGCCCCCAGCAATCCCCAGTAATACCAGCCACCAAGCGCCATCAGATGCCCCACCGCCAGCAACAGCAGCAGTGCCGAGAGTTGCAGTGCGCCGATGATCCGCTTGTCATAACGGCCAAACAGGATGGCGCTGGATTTGAGGCCGAGCTTGAGGTCGTCATCCCGATCCACCATGGCGTACTGGGTATCGTAAGCCACGGTCCACAGCAGGTTGGCGAAGAAGAGCAGCCAGGCCACCAGCGGCAGGGCATCCGCCTGCGCCGCATAGGCCATCGGGATCGACCAGGAGAAGGCCATCCCGAGCACCAGCTGGGGGTTGGAGATAAAGCGTTTCATGAAGGGGTAGCTCACTGCCAGCAGCAGGCCGACAAACGACAGGCCGATGGTGAGCGGATTCATGGTCAGCACCAGACCAAACGAGATAAGCGCCAACACGAAGAAGAGCGCCAGCACCTCCCATGGTTTGACTCTGCCCGTGGGCAAGGGCCGACCAGCGGTGCGTTTGACGTGGCCATCGAAGTTGCGATCCGCATAGTCGTTGATCACGCACCCGGCCGAGCGCATCAGAAAGACCCCGACCACAAATACGGTCAGCACCCAGAGATTGGGCAGGCCACCGGCGGCCAGCCAGAGCGCCCACAGGGTCGGCCACAGCAACAGCAGGGAACCGATGGGCTTGTCGATGCGGGCCAACTGCATGTACGCCAGTCCCCGCTCCTTGGTTAACAGATTCACTCCAGCTCCTTGTCACAGACGAGAGAGGGCAGAAACAGCTCGTGCACCAGCAGTGGCCACTGCCCCAGAAACAGACGGGAACGACGCCCCCAGACAGTGGCGGCCGGGCACCGGGGATTGGCGGCGATATCGAAACGGGCCAGTTGCAGATGATCGCGGCGGGCAGGCTCATGGCCAAATACCCGCTCACCCAGCGGCTGCTCGCCAAGCTCGGCAATGCCGCTCCCTTGCAGCGCGCCATCGGCAAACAGGGTCCAGCCCAGCACGGCGGGCCCCTGATCCCCATGCAGGATCACCTCGCGGCAGGTACCGGCCGGCGAGGCCGAATCCACCAGCCACTGCTCATCGGCAGTGAGGGCGACCGGGTGATTGCCCAGCCACTCCACCGAAAAGTGGCGATTGTGCTGGCGCAGGCGTCGGGTCATGGAGCCGGTCTCCAGCAGCCAGGGGCGCAAGCTGGCGGGCAACTCGCAACATTCGGGGGCCAGCCACCCGCTTAACGGCGTGAGGGGAACAGTCAACTCGGACTTCACAGCTTCACCATCCAGAGATTTCCGTGTTCAGGTTAAAATCCGGTTTATTATCCGTAAATCAATAGCGAAATGTAAGAACATCCGTGCTTGACGGCCCCGATGGCAACATCAAAAATGGGTTATCTCTTGCTGATGAGCCATCTATATGAAGATCTTCAAAATTCTGCTGGTGTTGTTACTGAGCTGTAGTGTGCTGCATGTACAGGCCTCATCCGAAGAAGAGCCGCCCGCAGAGGGAGAAGAAGCGGCCGCGGCCGCCAAGCCGGGCTTCTCCTACCACGCGCTCGATCCCGACATCATCACCAACTATCTGAGCGATGGCAAAACCCTCGGCTATATCCGGGTCACGGTGGAGCTGATGGCGGAGAACGAGGCCGATCTCAAGCTGCTGGAGCAGCATGACCCGCTGATCCGCGATACCATCATCCGCCTGATGGGCAGCAAGAGCGCCGAGCAGATTAAATCCCTGGTCAGCCGCGAAGAGTTGCGCAAGGAGTGCGAGACCAAGGTCAACGAACTGCTGGTGAAAGAGACCGGCAAGAAAGCGGTGCGCGAGCTCATCTTCACCAAGTTCCTCTACCAGTAATCCCTCCCGAAACAATCGCTTATTGGCATATCGGCCAATAAGCGAGCTTTGCCGGTTTATTCGAAATGAAAATCGATTACAATACGGCCGTCGAGTCGTAGAGGTAGTCGTTATGGGCAGCAAAACCCTGTGTGAATGGCGCCGTCACGAGATCCCTACCGATCTCAAGGCGTTGCGCAAGATAGTCCGCAAACCCAAGTTTGTCTGCGGCAAGTGCGCCCGCAGCGCCAATGACAAGGGTTACCTCTGCCAGCCACTGCGCTTGAAAGAGGAGTAGCCCCTTCCTGTCAGGGCATTATTGATCGGTCCAGCCCTGACGCCCCTGCTCGAACAGCCTGCGCGCTTGGATATCATTCGGGCAAACTCCGCGATACTCCTCGCCGGAACGGCCAGCCAGATAGAGATGCTCGGGACGGCAATACCATGCCAACCCCTTCTGGCGCCCCTGCTCCCACAGTTCGGTATCCACCTTTTTGCCGCACTGGCCCTGATGGAACTCGACCCGCTCGGCGGTGAAGCCCAGCTTGCCATCCGCCTCCCCGACCTCGCTCCACACCTTCTCGCAGGGGTCATCGTTGGAGACACAGCCACCCAGCAGGGCAGCCAACAATATGATGGTGAGTCGCATAGTCATCCTTGAGTGTCATTTGGGCAGTTCATTCTACCCAGCGGCCCGGCCCTGACCAAGGGCCAACACTCAGCCGTGTGAGCGCGGCAAAAAAATCAGGCGGGCTCAAAGCCCGCCTGTTCATTCATGCTGTGGTTCACTGGTCATCGAAAGGGTCATCATCCTGCCAGCTTTCATCTTCCCATTGATCCAGCTCTTCTTCCCAGGATTCCGGATCCCACTCGTCATCAGAGGAGTCGTAATCCGGCTTGTGTCCACCCATCTTCACTCTCCTTGGATAGTTCACCCGCACTCCAATTTTATCCGGAATTGTCAGGCTCGCCAGTCAGAGAGCGTTCAAAGTTTAACCAGCGTGCGACCGGCGATCTGGCCCAGCGTGATGGCCTCGGCGGCCGCCACTACCTGCTCCAGCCCGATCTCGGTAACCGCCTGTTCGAAGAAGCTGGCGGGCAGATCCCGCGCCAGCCGCTGCCACGCCAGTTGACGACGTGCAAATGGGCACATCACCGAATCGACCCCCTGCAGTCGCACATTGCGCAGGATGAAGGGCATCACGCTGGTCGGCAGATCGAAGCCGCCCGCCAGCCCGCAGGCCGCCACGGCGCCGCCATAGTTCATCTGGGCCAGCAGCTTGGCCAGCACCTGACTGCCAACGGTGTCGATGGCACCGGCCCACAGCTGCTTCTCCAGCGGCTTGGCGGGCACCAGCAGTTCGCTGCGCGGCACGATACGGCTGGCGCCCAGCGCAGTCAGCATCGCGCCCTGCTCTTCGGGGCGACCGGTCAGCGCCGCCACCTGATAGCCAAGGGCTGCCAGCAGGGCAACCGAGGTGGAGCCCACGCCCCCTGCCGCGCCGGTGACCAGCACCTCGCCACTTTCGGGAGTAATACCCGCCTCTTCCAGCGCCAGCACGCAGAGCATGGCGGTGAGACCGGCGGTACCGATGCACATGGCCTGGCGCTCATCCAGCCCGGCGGGCAACGGCACCAGCCAGTCCCCCTTGACCCGCGCCTGTTCGGCCATGCCGCCCCAGTGCCCTTCGCCGACACCCCAACCGGTCAGCACCACCTTGTCACCGGGCTGATAGCGGCTGTCGGCAGATTCGAGCACGGTACCGGCAAAGTCGATGCCGGGCACCAGCGGCCACTGACGCACGATCTTGCCCTTGCCGGTGATGGCCAGCCCATCCTTGTAGTTGATCGAGCTGTAGGCGACCGCCACCCGCACTTCACCTTCCGGCAACTGGCTCTCGGTCAGTCGGGTCAGGGTTGGAACAGTCTTGCCGTCTTGGTTTTCCAGTAACAGAGCCTTGAACATGGTTGCCTCTTTGATGACGTGTGAAACGGGGATCAGCTGCTTTGGCGCTTTTGCAGTTGAAAATCGAGGGCCAGCGCGGTGCCCATCACGGGCTCCCCGGCCAGTTGGCGCAGGATCAGCTCGGCGGCCTCCTGCCCCATTTTGCGATAGGGGATCCTGACCGAAGTAAGGGTCGGATAACAGGCGCGCGCCACATCCAGATCGTCAAATCCGGCGATGGCGAGTTTGCCCGGCACATTCAAATGGCGACGCTGGCACTCGAACAGCACCCCGGCCGCCAGTTCGTCATTGACGCAGATCAGCGCGTCCAGCTCGGGCCAGCGCAGCAGAAATTCTCCCAGCATGGTGGCACCGGTGCTGAAGCTGGGCCGCTCCGAGGTGTTGATGATGGCATCGGGGGAGAGGTAGTTGTCGAGCAACGCCTTCTGCCAGCCCTGCATCCGCTGTTGCAGCATCCACTGCTCCTGACGGGCGCAGAGAAAACCGATGTTGCGGTAGCCCCGCTCGATAAGGTGGCGAGTCAGCTGATAACCGGCATCGAAGTTGGAGACTCCCACATTCATGTCGATGGGGCTGCGCGCCATGGCGCCCACTTCCACCACCGGCAGACGGGAGGCTTTCAGGCGGGTACGGATCGTCTCGCCGGGATCGCCACCAAACAGCACCACCGCCGCCGGATTGTGCTGCAGGAAGCTGGTCAGCAGGCGCTCTTCCTGCTGCTTCAGATGCTGGGCATCCCCCAGCATGATCTGGTAACCCTCGTCGAGCAGGGTCTGTTGCAGGCCAGCAATCATCTCGCCACAGCCCGCTTCCGCCAGACTGGGGACGATCACCACTATGGTCTGGGAGGTAGCAGAGGCCAGCGCCCCGGCGGCCCGGTTGGGGATGTAGCCGAGCTCTTCCACCGCGGCGTCGATGCGTTCGCGCATCTTGTCGGAGACCATCTCCGGCGTGCGCAGGGCACGGGAGACCGTCATGGCCCCCACGCCAGCCAACTGAGCCACATCGTTGAGGGTCACCCGACCCGTGCTACGGCGCTTCTTTGCTTCTGACATCCATCCCATCCTCGACTTGCGGCTGCCCACTTTAAGGCAAAAGTGCGGCACTGACTATTTGCTCAGGGTCGATTCTACCCTCTTTCCCGGATCACGGGGGCAAGATGACTCCCGTTAATGGATGAAGTGATAGCGCTATCACAGTTTCATGTTAGCGCTATCTGATAGCGCTAACTTTCGCGATCAGCCTCACAGTTTCACCACCGCAAGATCGATAGATTGGCGCCATCTTAACTAGCCGGATCACCACCATGCTGACTCAACTGCTGACCGAGGATGTCATCCGCATCGAACCCGCCGCCCGCGACTGGCGCCACGCCATCGCGCTGGCCACGGCGCCCCTGCTGGCCAATGGCACCATCGAGCCCTCCTACGTGGCGGCGCTGTTCCGCTCTCATGAAGAGCTCGGCCCCTACTACGTGCTGGGCCCCGGTCTGGCGATGCCGCACGCTCGCCCCGAGGACGGCGTCAACCGGCTGGGTCTGGGGCTGACCGTCATCAAGCAGGGGGTCAACTTCGACTCCGAGGGCAACGACCCAGTCCAGCTACTGGTGACACTGGCGGCCAGCGACAGCAACTCCCACGTGGAGACCATCGCCCAGCTGGCCGAGCTGTTTATGAATGAAGAGGACGTGGCGGCCATCATCGCGGCCAACACCAAAGACGACATCCTGCGCATTCTGGCGCGCTACTGATCTGCGCCACGGCGCACCTGACAGAGGAAGAGACAATGAAAATTCTGGTTGTATGCGGTCACGGTCTGGGCACCAGCCTGATGATGGAGATGAGCATCAAGAGCATCCTGAAAGAGCTGGCGGTCACCGCCGACGTGGATCACCGCGATCTGGCCTCTGCCGGTAGCGAAACCGCCGAGATCTTTATCGCCACCCGCGACATCGCCGAGCAACTGCAATCCATGGGCGTCAATGGCCGACTGGTGAGCCTCGCCAACATGGTCGACAAGGTCGCGATGAAAGAGCAGCTCTCCACCGCCCTGCGCGAACTGGGCGCCCTCTAAGAATCCTCCATGCGGCCTGCGGGCCGCATCTTCCATTGCCAGGAGCTGACCATGGAATTTTTCAATTTTCTGATGTTTGACGTGCTGTCCGAGCCCGCCGTGCTGGTCGGCCTGATCGCGCTTATCGGCCTGATTGCCCAGAAGAAACCGGTGACCGAGTGCATCAAGGGCACGGTCAAGACCATCATGGGTTTCGTCATTTTGGGGGCCGGTGCCACCCTGGTGATCAACTCGCTGGGTGACTTCGCCGTCATCTTCCAGCACGCCTTCGGCATCAAGGGCGTTGTGCCCAACAACGAAGCCATCGTCTCCATCGCCCAAACCTCGTTTGGCAAGGAGATGGCGATGATCATGTTCTTCGCCATGCTGGTGAATATCCTGATCGCCCGCCTCACCCCGTGGAAATTCATCTTCCTGACCGGTCACCACACCCTGTTCATGTCGATGATGGTGGCCGTAATCCTCTCTGCCGGTGGCATGAGCGGCGTGCCACTGATCGCGGTGGGCAGTCTGGTCGTCGGTGTTGCCATGGTCTTCTTCCCGGCCATCGCCCACCCCTTCATGAAGCAGATCACCGGCTCTGATGACGTGGCGCTGGGCCACTTCTCCACCTGCTCCTACGTGCTTTCTGCCCTGATCGGTGCCAAGTTCGGCAACAAGGCTCACAGCTGTGAGGATGTACAGGTACCCAAGAGCCTGCTGTTCCTGCGCGACACGCCGGTGGCCATCTCCTTCACCATGGGCATCATCTTCCTGGTGACTGCCGCCTTCGCCGGCCCCGAGTTTGTCACCAGCGTCGCCAAGGGCAAGCACTGGTTCATGTTCTCCCTGATGCAATCCATCACCTTCGCGGCAGGCGTCTACGTCATCCTGCAGGGTGTGCGGATGGTCATCGCCGAGATCGTACCGGCCTTCAAGGGGATCTCCGACAAGCTGGTGCCGAACGCCAAACCGGCGCTCGACTGCCCCATCGTCTTCCCCTACGCCCCCAACGCTGTGCTGATCGGCTTCCTGTCGAGCTTTGCCGCCGGTCTGGTGGGGATGGCACTGCTCTACGTGATGGGGCTGACCGTCATCATCCCGGGCGTGGTACCGCACTTCTTCGTCGGCGCCGCTGCCGGGGTATTCGGTAACGCCACCGGTGGCCGTCGCGGTGCCATTCTGGGCTCTTTCGCCAACGGCCTGCTGCTGCTCACCATTTTGCCGGTGTTCCTACTGCCGGTACTGGGCGACCTCGGCTTTGCCAACACCACCTTCAGCGACTCCGACTTCGGCGTGCTGGGCATCCTGCTGGGGCTGATCGTTCGCTAATCCCGGTCATCGCCAACAACAAAACGGAGCGCATCGCGCTCCGTTTTTTTTATGGTCGGCCATCGATGATGGATGGCGGGCTGTATGAAAGGCTGAAACTCAGTCGTTTTCCAGCGCAGCCAGGCTGTGAGATAGGGTGCGGGCCAGCGCCCCCTGATTGCGCAGCACCACGGCGCGGGCCTGCTCGCCCATCTCGCGGCGGGCGCTCCCGTCGGCAAACAGCTGGCTCACCCGCTCGCTCAGCTCGGCGGCATCGGCCACGATGGCAGCGCCCCCCTGAGCCACCAGCTGGCGGGTGATATCGCTGAAGTTGAAGTAGGCGGGGCCGGTCAGGCAGGGCTTGCCGAGCGCCGCCGGTTCCAGCAGGTTGTGACCACCGATCTTCACCAGACTGCCACCAACGAAAGCCACATCGGCCGCCGCCAGCATCAGCGGCAGCTCGCCCATGGTATCGCCGAGATAGACCTTATCCTCCGCACTCACCGCTGCGCCATCAGTGCGCCGCACACAGCCGTAAGGGGCGCACAGCTCGGCCACCCGATCGAACCGCTCGGGGTGGCGCGGCACCAGAATGAGCAGCGCAGCGGGATGGCGTTTGAGCAGCAGATCGAAGGCGGCCAGCACCTGCTCGTCCTCACCCTGATGGGTGCTGGCGGCGATCCAGACCGGACGCTCGGCGCCCAACTGCTGACGCAAGGCACGCCCCTTGGCCTGCACCTCGTCACCAAACTGGATGTCGAACTTGATGGAGCCGGTCACCGCCAGCCGCTCGCGGCCGATGCCGAGACGGGCGAAGCGGTCGGCGTCGTCCTGATGCTGACAGAGCAGATGGGTCAACGGCCGGCTCAGGGCGTCGAAGGCGCCGTGGAAGCGGGCGTAACGCTGGCAGGATCGCTCGGAGAGGCGGGCGTTGATGATGGTCACCGGCAGGTGGTGCGCCTCGCAGGCGGCCAGCCAGTTCGGCCACAACTCGGTCTCCATCACCCAGAGCGCGCGCGGCTTGAAGGTGTCGAGAAAGGCCGCCACGGCCCAGGGGTAGTCGAGCGGCGCGTAGCGATGCATCACCAGCTCCCCCAGCTTGGCGGCCTGCTCGGCGCCGGTGCGGGTGGTGGTGGTGAGCAGGATCGGCAGATCGGGCCGCTCCGCCTTGAGGGCGCGAATGAGCGGCGTGATGGCCAGCGTCTCCCCCACGCTCACCGCATGAATCCACAGCGGTGCATCCTGTCCGGTGGCGGGCAGTCGTCCGAGATGCTCGGCCCAGCGTTCGCCAAAGCCGGGCTTGCCCTTCTTCGGCTTGTAGAGGGCCAGCAGCGCCAACGGCAATCCCAGATGGATCAGCAGGTTGTAGAGCAGACGGTAGGGCATCTTACTGGCTCTGCTCCAGCTTCTTGCAGGCATCGACCACCTGCTCCGGTGGCAAGTCGATCAGGCACTTGAGATGACCGAACTTGCAGGTGCGCTTGAAGCAGGGGCGGCAATCGATGTCGGTGTGGACAATCTCGACCCGATCCGCCAGCGGCGGGGTGTAGAGCGGCGAGGTGGAGCCATAGACCCCCACCAGCGGCCGGTTGAGGGCGGCGGCGATGTGCATCAGGCCGGAGTCGTTGGAGATGACCCTGCTGGCCAGCGCCATCAGATCGATCGCCTCGTGCAGGCTGGTCTTGCCCGCCAGCACATGGCAGTTGGGGCGCGTCAGCAGATTGACCCGATCACGGATGGTGTTGCCGACCGGCACATCCTTGTTGGAGCCGAAGATCCACACCTGCCACCCCTCGTCCAGATGCTGCTGGGCCACCACGGCGTAGTGTCCCTCCGGCCAGCGCTTGGCCGGGCCGAACTCGGCACCGGGGCAGAGCACCAGCACCGGACGGGCGCGATCCAGCCCCAGCCGCTCCAGCGCCTTGCTCTGGTTGATCAGATCGACGTGGAGCGCCGGATGCGGAATGGTCGGGATATCGGCCCGGCTCTTCATCTGCTCCTTGGGATAGGCGAGCGCCAGATAGCCCTCCACCATCAGCGGGAAGGCGGACTTGTTGCTGCGCAGGTCATTGAGCAGGCCGTAACGGCTCTCGCCCTTCCAGCCGGTACGCACCGGAATGCGGGCAAACCAGGGGATCAGCGCCGACTTCATGGAGTTGGGCTGGACGATGGCCTGATCGTACTGCTCGGCCGCCAGCTGCTTGCCGAGGCGGCGGCGCGCCACCAGCTTGAAGTCACCGTGGCCAAGGGGCATGGTGATCGCCTTGTCCACCTCCGGCATCCGCTCCAGCAGGGCGCAGCACCAGGCGGGGGCCATCACGTGCAGTTCGCACTCCGGATGGTTGGCCTTGATCGCCTTGTAGAGGCTCTGGGACATCACCATATCGCCGACCCAGGAGGGGCCGATCACCAATATTTTCATCACGCGTCTTCTCTCGGGACAGGCCCGGCTGTTAATCATCACTGGGCGAGATTATGCCCCAAGAATGACTGGATAAATAACAGAAGATCCTTGGCAATCGCCTCTGCCGTCTCATTTTCCCAGTGACGCTCTTCTTCCAACTGGGCGAGATTACGCGCCACAAGAATGGTCGGGTAAATAACAGCAGATCCCTGCCAGGCGCCTCTGCCGTCTCATTTTTCCACAGGTCTTCTAAAGAGACGCAACGCCAGCCGGGCAGGCAAACAGCTGGCAGAAACGGGCAATGGCAGCTCTCTCTTTGACCCGTTTTTCCGTTAGAATGGCCCATCAATACGCATTCGACCCGCCAGCCGGGCAATAACCGTGAGCCCACATTCGTGAAAAAACCGACTCTGGCTGCCGTTCTGATCGTCAAGAATGAAGCCGACAACCTGCGCAAGTGCCTCGCCTCCCTCGACGGACTGGTGGACGAGATCGTCATTCTGGACTCCGGCAGTCAGGACGAGACCCCGGCCATTGCTGCCGAGTTTGGCGCCCGCTTCTTCGTCAACGCCAAGTGGCCAGGCTTTGGCAAACAGCGCCGACTGGCCCAATCCCACGTGCAATCCGACTGGGTGCTGTGGCTGGACGCCGACGAGCGGCTCACCCCCGAGCTGAAAACCGCCATCGCCAACGTGATGGCCAATCCGGCCAGCGATACCATCTACTCGATCCCGCGCCTCTCCTGGGTGTTTGGCCGCTTTATCCGCCACAGCGGCTGGTATCCGGATCGGGTGCTGCGCCTCTATCCCAAGGCGCTCACCAGCTACAACGAGGCGCTGGTGCACGAGAAGGTGGAGGTGCGCGCCAACATGAAGATCGTCAATATTCATGGCGACCTGCTCCACTTCACCTATCGGGATCTGGAGCACTATCTGGTCAAATCCGCCGGTTATGCCCGCGCCTGGGCCGATCAGCGCACCGCTCGCGGCAAGAAGGGCTCCCTCAGTCAGGGGCTGATCCACGCCGTCGGCTGCTTCCTCAAGATGTACCTGCTCAAAGCAGGTTTCCTCGATGGCAAGCAGGGGCTACTGCTGGCGATCCTCTCCGCCCACTCCACCTTCGTCAAATACGCCGACCTCTGGGTGCGCCAGCAACCGCAGCAGCCGGAATAACCGTCATACGAAACAGGGCCCCGCGGGGCCCTGTTTGCATTGCTGCATACCTTACTTGCGCCAGAACGGCGCCGCCCAGCGGGCCATCACCGGCACCATGGTCTTGGGATCGAGCTGGCTCATATCCTCAGGATGGTCGCTATCCTCGGGCGGGCTGAAGGCGAGGTGACGCCCTTCGCTGTTGAGGGGCTTCCAGCGTAGCGGGGTGGCGGAGCGACGCATCGGGAAGAAGCCGATGGTCGGCACATCGAGCGCACCGGCGATATGGAGCGGCCCGGTACTGCCTGCCACAAACAGGGCGGCGTTGGCCAGCACCTGACAGAACATCGGCAGACCGTCGCTGGAGCGGTAGATCCAGCCGTTACCGCCGTGGGCCAGCAGCTCGGCCGCCAGCTGTTCCGCCATCTTCTCCTCGCCCGGGCCTGCGGTCAGCACACACTGCAGCTCGGGGCAGGCCTGATTGAGCTTGATGATGATGCGGGCATACTGCTCGATGGAGAGGTTGTTGGCCGAACCACCGCTACCGGCATGCACCATCAGCCAGGGGCGACTGGCATCGAGCTTGAGCTTGAGCGCCAGCTGCTCACGTACCTGCCGCAGGGTCTCGTCATCGAACTGCAGGAAGGGGGTCTTGGGCTCCACCACGGCCACCTGCTGATCGGTCAGGAAGCGGCGGATCAGCTCCAGGTTGTACTCGGACTCCGGCTTCTGGGAGCGGGAGCGGCGCTGCACCAATCGCTGGTTGTAGAGCACCTGCGCCAGCTTGGTCGCCGGGGCCAGCCGGTAAGGGATGTGTGCCTTCCACACCAGCATGGCGTTGCGGGAGTTGGAGAAGAGGCAGATTGACGCGTCGAACGCCGCCGCCTTGATCCGCGCCAGCAGCGCTCGCTGTTGCTCCTTGTCGGCCCGCACGCCCGGATCGATGATCACCTCGTCAATCCAGGGACAGAGCCGGGCCAGCGGCGCCGTGTAGGCCGGAACCAGGGCAGTCACATGACACTCCATGGAGCCTTTGAGCATGGCGAAACTCGGCCACGCCAGCATGAAGTCACCAATCTTGTCATTGCGAACGACCAGAATACGTTTCATAAAAAATCCCTTTGCTCCCTGTCACCAATGCAAGGAGGCTTGATGCGCGATGGCGTATTCTTGCCTGATGCACTGCTATTCTCAAGCGACGACCTTATAATGCGACCAAATTTCCAGGTTGCAGGACCGCAAAGATGACTACCAGGGTAATTTATCCCGGGACTTTTGATCCCGTTACCAATGGCCACGCCGATCTGATCGGCCGCGCCGCCAAGCTGTTTGACGAGGTGGTGGTCGGGGTCGCCAACAGCCCGAGCAAGCGCCCGCTGTTCGATCTGGCAGAACGTGTCCAGCTTGTCCAGCAAGTGACCAGCCAGCTGCCCAACGTCAAGGTGGTGGGCTTCTCCGGCCTGCTGGTCGATTTCGCCAAAGAGCATCAGGCCAACGTGCTGATCCGCGGCCTGCGCGCCGTCTCCGACTTTGAGTACGAATTCCAGCTGGCCAACATGAACCGCCGCCTGATGCCAACGCTTGAGAGCGTCTTCCTCACTCCGGCGGAGGAGAACTCCTTTATCTCCTCCACTCTGGTGAAAGAGGTGGCGCTGCACGGTGGCGATATCCGCCAGTTTGTCGACCCCGTGGTGGCCCAAGCCATCGCCGCCAAACAGAAAGGGTGATCCCCTTCCACACTCGTAATCCCCGACGGCAACAACGAACAAGGGCTACCCGCGGGTAGCCCTTGTTGTATCTGTCTCGTTATGAAGAGGTCAGCCTGCTTGCCGGTTACTGACGGGCAAACCGCTCGCTCATCTCCTGCACCAGCAGATCGAGCCACTCGTAGCGGCGCCGGTACATGGCCCGCTTCTTGGAGGCGATCTCCTCCAGCGGCTTGCGCGGCTGGGCTTGCAGGGCGACGAAGTTGGCGTCCACATCCCGGGCGTCGAACTCCTGCCACAGTTCGTCATAATCGGCCTGCAAATTGGCTTTCTGCTTGCTGCTATAGCGCTTGGCCTGAAACACGTGGGCCCGCTTGCGCACCGCCAGCACCTCTACCGCGCCCATGGTCTGCGCCAGTTGCAGCACCAGTTGCACCAGCAGGGATTTGGGCCGCAGGCCGTGCCCCTCTTTGGTCAGCTCGCGTACCCGCGCCTGGGCATTATCGACCGCCGGCTCCGGCCCCTGCATGGAGCCGATCATCAGCATCAAGCGCTCCTCACTGCCCGCCAGCGAAAAGGCGCAGCTGTAGAGGCGCTGCCCTTCGGCATTGACGATGGAGAGCGCCAGCTCGGCCTCACGGCGAAAAGTGCCATCGTGGCGCAGCAGAATGCGGCAGCTGCTCTGGGGATAGTGTCCAAGTTCGATCCCCTCACCCAGATAGAGTGGGTCGATCAGCTGCGGGTAGCATTCGAGCAGCAACCGGTAGTGATTTTCCAGCATCTCGGCCCGTTGACGGGCCGTGGCACAGGCGAAGCGATAGGGGCGCATCGGCTTGTCGAGCAGCTCGGGATAGACCGCTGGCAACGCCTTGAGCGAGTCGCACTGAAACAGGCTGAAGACCCGGCTCAGCGACTTGCGGTAGAGCAGGCTGCGCAGCACGAACTTGCCACGGTTGAAGGTCTTGCGCTCACATCCCTCCGGATAGAGGAAGCGGGCCATTTTTTTGGCGCAATAGCGCTCCTGCCGGGACAAATACTCCCAGTTTATTGATTTAACAGTCATTTTTAGTTCTCAAACCGCCTGAACGGACGAGATACTAGTGACCGCTGTGCAAATCTTCAACAGCGTGGAAATACGCTGTTACAACTTCCCCCGGATCGGGGAAAAAAGTGCGCTCAGCGCTGGCAATGGCTGCAAAAAACCGTGGTGCGCTGCCCCATTCTGATCTCGCTCAGCAGGGTGTGACAGTGGAAACAGGGCTGACCGCCACGGCCATAGACCTGCAACTGCTGCACGAAATAGCCCGGCTTGCCATCGGCACTGGTGAAATCCTTGAGGGTGGTGCCGCCCTGACGAATCGCCTCTGTCAGTACCCGTTTGATCTCGGCCACTAGGGTTCCCAGCCGCTCGCCGCTGATATTGCCCGCCGCCCTCTTGGGGTGAATGCCGGCGGCATAGAGCGCCTCGTTGGCGTAGATGTTGCCCACCCCGACCACCACCTGATTGTCCATCAGGAACTGCTTGACGGCGGTGCTGCGCCCCTTGGCACGCCCCTGCAGGTAATCGGCATTGAAGGCATCGGTGAGCGGCTCAGGCCCCAGCTTGGCGAGCAGCGCGTGGGCTTCGGCCGGTTCACGGGTCCACAGCAGGGCGCCGAAGCGGCGCGGATCGTTGAGCCGCAGCAACTTGCCATTCTCCAGCTCGATATCAACGTGGTCGTGCTTCTCGGCTGGCGTGCCGATATCCAGCACCCGCAGGCTGCCGGACATCCCCAGATGGAGGATGGCGGTGCCGAAATCGGTCTCCAGCAGCAGGTATTTGGCACGGCGACGCACCCGATGGATGGTGAGGTCCACCAGCTCCTGAATTTCACCGGGGATCGGCCAGCGCAGGCGGCCATCCCGCACCACCACGCGCGTCACCTTGATGCCGGTGAGCCAGGGGGAGATCCCCTGACGGCTGACTTCAACTTCTGGCAATTCAGGCATGGGCACCTCGCAAGGAAAAGAAACTCAGGGGGCAGGACGCAGCAGATCGCGATACTGCTCGGCTGTAAGGGCAAGCCAGAGACCGGACGGCAGTTGGGCGCCATATTGGCCGCTGTTCTGATAGAGGCCGATCTCGAGCGGATCGCTCTGGCCGGCAATCCACACCTTGATGGCCACCGGGGTGCCGCGCACCGCCTCGCCGGGGGGCAGCAACCAGCCCTGCCAGCGCGCCAGACGGGCATCCAGCTGCGCCGTGTCGAGCCCCAGATCCGGCACGCTGCGCCAGCCCTGACCGATCCGCTCAATCTGCCAGCTCGGCCCTTGCCAGGTGAGCACTACGGCCGCATCCGGCAGCAAGGGGCGAGCCCGCTTGGCGCTGTTCTCCTGCTGGGCAGTCTCCATCCGATGCAACAGGGTGATCACGATCAGCACCACCACGATGATCACGTTATTCCAGCCTTTGCGGCTCAATTTGAACATGGCAAGCCTCCCTTTGAACCGGCAGTGTACTGAATTCGGCGCATAAAAAAACCCGGCACGAAGCCGGGTTTTTGGGAATGCAGCATCAAGTAATTACTTGATTTTGCCTTCCTTGTAGATCACATGCTGACGAACAACGGGATCAAACTTTTTGATCTCCATTTTTTCGGGCATGGTGCGCTTGTTTTTGGTAGTGGTATAGAAGTGACCAGTACCGGCGCTGGAGTTCAGGCGAATTTTCTCGCGAATACCTTTAGCCATGATCTAATTCCTTATACCTTAACACCGCTGGCGCGCAGTTCAGCCAGAACCACTTCAACGCCACGCTTGTCGATGATACGCATGCCTTTTGCGGATACGCGCAGGCTTACGAAGCGTTTTTCACTCTCAACCCAGAAACGGTGAGTGTGCAGGTTCGGCAGGAAACGACGCTTGGTGGCGTTGTTAGCGTGCGAACGGTTGTTACCAACTGCCGGGCGCTTGCCGGTTACTTGGCATACTCTAGACATGTCAGTCTCTCCAAATCTTACTTCATTGCTCGAGCAAATATCTGCCCCGCTGGCCTTCGATTGCGGGGCAAACAGAAGGCGGCATTTTATACAGCATCCGTGATCAAAGATCAACTAATACGGTGCCAGAGCACAGTCATAACCAACCGCGCTCGGCAAAAGAAACCGTGATGCCGTCACCGATCACCAAGTGATCCAGCACTCTGATATCGATCAGGGCCAAGGCGGCCGTGATCCGATCCGTGATCTGGCGGTCGGCCCTGCTGGGCTCGGCGACGCCGGACGGGTGATTATGCGCCAGAATCACCGCGGCTGCATTATGTTTGAGCGCGATCTGCACGATTTCTCTTGGCCAGACGCTCGCCGAATCGATGGTGCCGAAAAAAAGCTCAACAAATTGAATGACTCTGTGCTGATTATCGAGCAACAGCAGGGCAAACACTTCCCTCGGTCGATCCCGCAATTGGGCCTGCAGATAGTCCCGGGTCAGCTGGGGCGAGGTGAGCGCATCACCCCGTTGCAACTGCTCGGCCAGATGGCGTCTGGCCATCTCCAGCACCGCCTGTAGCTGGGCATATTTGGCCGGACCAAGGCCGTGCGCCTCGCAAAATGCCTGCTGATCCGCCCCCAGCAAGCTTCGCAAAGAGCCGAATTGATTCAACAGGTTGCGTGATAAGTCGACAGCACTTAAACCATTGACGCCTGTGCGCAAAAAAATGGCGAGCAGCTCGGCATCGGAGAGCGCAGCGGGCCCCTGACGCAACAACTTCTCTCTGGGTCGTTCATCTTCCGGCCACTCTTTGATGCTCATTTGTCTCTCCCTCATCCCTGTTGAGAAAAAACATAGCAAAAAATTGCGCGCGCCCGACCCGCCCCTTGATGCCAACCCCTGTCGCCATCCATTGCCTGTGGTATCTTAGCCGACCAGTCAGAATGAGCCGGATAGAGAAACAGCAGATGAGATTGGCCGATAAACGCATCCTGTTGGGTGTCAGTGGCGGGATCGCCGCCTACAAGAGTGCCGAGCTGGTACGCCGCCTGAAAGATCAGGGCGCCGAAGTGCGGGTGGTGATGACCCGCTCCGCCAAGGAGTTCATCACCCCGCTGACCCTGCAGGCGGTCTCCGGTCATCCGGTGGCCTACAGCCTGCTGGATCCCTCTGCCGAAGCGGGCATGGGCCATATCGAGCTGGCCAAGTGGGCCGATCTGGTACTGATCGCCCCTGCCAGCGCCAACCTGATGGCGCGGATGGCCGCCGGCATGGCCGACGAGCTGCTGACCACCCTCTGTCTGGCCACTCCGGCGCCCATCGCGCTGGCGCCCGCCATGAACCAGCAGATGTATCTCAACGCTGCGACCCAGGCCAACCTCAAGACCCTGGCCAGCCGCGGCATTCTGCTGTGGGGGCCGGATGCCGGCAGCCAGGCCTGTGGCGATGTGGGCCCGGGCCGGATGCTGGATCCCCTCGAACTGGTGGATCGCTGCTGCCAGCAACTGGCCGCCAAGCCCTTGCTGGCGGGCGTCAAGCTGCTGCTCACCGCAGGTCCGACCCGCGAGGCGCTGGATCCGGTCCGCTACATCAGCAACCACAGCTCCGGCAAGATGGGCTACGCCATCGCCCGCGCCGCCCGTGAAGCAGGCGCAGAGGTGACGCTGGTGAGCGGCCCGGTGACGCTGGCTACGCCTGCTGGCGTGACCCGTGTCGATGTGGAGAGCGCCGAGCAGATGCATCAGGCGGTGATGAGCCGGGTCGGCGAGTGCGACCTCTTCATCGGCTGTGCGGCGGTGGCCGACTATCGCCCCGAGCAGGTGGCCAGCCAGAAGATCAAGAAGACCGGCGATAACGACCAGATGGTGGTGAAGCTGGTGAAAAATCCCGACATCATCGCGGCCGTCGGCGCCCTTTCAGACAAACCCTTCACCGTCGGATTTGCCGCCGAAACCGTGGATGTGGAACAATACGCCCTCGACAAGTTGCAGCGTAAGAGGCTGGACATGATCGCCGCCAACGATGTGTCCCGCGAGGGGCAGGGCTTCAACGCCGATGACAACGCCCTGACCGTGTTCTGGCAAGGGGGTCAGGCCCCGCTGCCGCTGGCCGACAAGCTGACGCTGGCCCGTCACCTGATCGCCCTGATTGCGCGCCACTACCGGCGCTGAGCGTCCCGATAACGCAAGACTCATGACGCCCCGCCTTGCCGTGCAAGAGGGGCGCCGCCACAAGTTCCAACTGAAATAACGATTCATGACAACACAAATTGAACTGAAGATTCTGGATGCCCGTATCGGTACCGAGTACCCGCTGCCCGCCTACGCCACACCGGGCTCTGCCGGTATGGATCTGCGCGCACTGCTGGATGCGCCAATCACCCTGGCCCCGGGTGATACCACCCTGGTGCCGACCGGTCTGGCCATTCACATCCAGGATCCGGCTCTGTGTGCCACCATCCTGCCCCGCTCCGGCCTCGGCCATAAGCACGGCATCGTGCTGGGCAATCTGGTCGGTCTGATCGATTCCGATTACCAGGGTCAGCTGATGGTCTCGGTCTGGAACCGTGGCAAAGATGAGTTCACCATGCAACCCGGCGAGCGCATCGCCCAGCTGGTGATCATGCCGGTGGTTCAGGCCAGCTTCCAACTGGTCGATGAGTTCAATCAGAGCGAACGGGGTGAAGGCGGTTTTGGTTCTTCTGGTCGCCAATAACAGACCACACCAGCCCGATGGGCGGTGCTTAATAATAGAATCAAGCCATTGTTTTTTTAGGGGAATCCATGGCAAGCAGTAATCAGAAACAGAGTCGGCGCGATCAGATCCTGCAAGCGCTCGCCCATATGCTGGAAACCAGTCCGGGTCAGCGCATCACCACGGCCCGTCTGGCGGCCGAGGTCGGCGTCTCTGAAGCAGCCCTCTATCGACATTTTCCCAGCAAGGCGCGGATGTTCGAGGGGCTGATCGACTTTATCGAGGATTCCCTGCTGTCACGGGTCAATCTGATCATGGCGGAAGAGAAGGACACCATGGCGCGCTGCCACCACATCCTTCAGCTGCTGCTGGTGTTTGCCGAGCGCAATCCCGGCATCACCCGCATCCTCAACGGCGACGCCCTGCTGGGTGAACACGATCGGCTGCGGGATCGCATCAGCATCCTGTTCGACAAGCTGGAGACCCAGATCAAGCAGGTGCTACGCGAGAAGCGGCTGCGCGAGGGTCAGGGCTTCCAGCTCGACGAGACCATGCTGGCCAATCTGCTGCTGGCCTACACCGAAGGTCGCATCAGTCAGTTTGTGCGCTCCGAGTTCAAGCTCAAGCCGACCGCCGGATTCGAAGATCAGTGGCAATTTATCCGCAGTCAGCTGCTGCAGAGCTGATCGGCAGCGCTTTTCAGCGAGCATGAAGAAGGGAGGCCTTGGCCTCCCTTCTTTTTTGTGTCAGTTTTTTATGGCAGAAAAGAAGTACCAGATGCGACCCGGACTGTCGCGCTGCGGTGTTAGATTCATCCACCATAAACCTTTTAGAACCTGACAGGACATCCTATGGAACCCGAAATCATTACCGAAGCGCAGACCTGGCTGGTCAATAATCAGGGACTGCTGATCGAATACGGCGTCAATATCGCTGCGGCCCTGCTGACCCTGCTGGTCGGCTATATCGCCGCCAACCTCCTCAGCGGGGGCGTGGTCAAGGTGATGCAGGCCCGCAAGCTGGACACCACCGTCACCCACTTCGTCGGCAGCATCCTCAAGTACGCCATTCTGGTATTCGTGGTGATCGCCGCGCTGGGCCGGGTCGGGGTGCAGACCGCCTCCTTCGTCGCCATTATCGGTGCCGCCGGTCTGGCCATCGGTCTGGCGTTGCAGGGCTCGCTCTCCAACTTCGCCGCCGGTTTCCTGCTGATCATCTTCCGCCCCATCAAGGCAGGCGAGTTTATCGAAGTAGCGGGCACCAACGGTGTAGTACAGTCCGTTCAGCTCTTTACCACCACCCTCACCTCCGGTGACAACAAGATGGTGGTAGTGCCGAACTCCGCCATTCTCAACGGCACCATCGTCAACTACTCGCGCATGGATACCCGCCGCGTCGATATGACCTTCGGCATCGGCTACGGCTCTGACCTGCGCAAGGCCAAGCAGATCCTCGAGCGTCTGGTGAACGAAGAACCGTGCATCCTCAAAGATCCGGCAGCCACCATCGCCGTCGCCGCGCTGGCCGACTCCTCGGTCAATATCGTGGTGCGCCCGTGGGTGAAAACCGCCGATTACTGGGGTGTCTGGTTCGACTTCCACGAAAAGGTAAAACTGACCTTTGATGCCGAAGGCGTCGAGATCCCCTTCCCGCAGATGGTAATGCATATGCAAAAACCGCAGGCGTGATCGCGGTTCTGCAGCAACCCACAATGCCAGCCTTCGGGCTGGCATTGTCGTTTCTGGCCCCAGCCCATGGCCGTTTCGATGCATAACCACGCCAATCGGATGAAAACAATTTCAGGCCATCGGGGTGGCCCCAATCATGAGCAAGCGCAAGATCCGCCTTGCTTTCGTGACTCATAATCCCAATGTTCTGGTTGTATGCTCCCGACAGTGACCCATTGCGGTAAAAAGACAATCGGTAAAAATCTGTTACACGGGCCGCCCGATCGGCTCGCTATAATGCTCGGATAATAAGGTTTGGCGGGACCTTGCCTGCAAGGTTCAAACACAACTTGGCATTTCAGGAATCCTATGAAAAACATCAATCCAACCCAAACCCAGGCCTGGCAGGCACTGGAAGCCCACTTTGCAGCAAACAAAGAGACCCGACTCAAGGATCTGTTCGCGCAGGACCCGAAGCGCTTTGACAAGTTTTCCCTCACCTTCGGCGGCGACATACTGGTTGATTACTCCAAGAACCTGATCACCGAAGAAACCCTCAAGTTGCTGGTTGATCTGGCCAAAGAGACCGATCTTCGCAGCGCGATCGACGCCATGTTCAATGGCGACAAGATCAACATGACCGAAGGCCGCTCGGTACTGCACGTGGCCCTGCGCAACCGCTCCGACCGCCCCATCGAATGCGACGGCAAGGATGTGATGCCGGAAGTGAACGCCGTACTGGCCAAGATGAAAGGCTTCTGCGAGAAGATCATCTCCGGCGAGTGGAAAGGCTACACCGGCAAAGCGATCCAGCACGTGGTCAACATCGGTATCGGTGGCTCCGATCTCGGCCCGGTGATGATCACCGAGGCACTGCGTCCCTACAAAAACCACCTGCAGATGCACTTCGTCTCCAACGTCGATGGCACCCACATCGCCGAGACCCTGAAGAAGATCGATCCGGAAACCACCCTGTTCCTGGTGGCCTCCAAGACCTTCACCACTCAGGAGACCATGACCAACGCCCTGACCGCCCGCGACTGGTTCATCAACATCGCCGGTGACAAGGCCCACGTTGCCAAGCACTTCGCTGCGCTCTCCACCAACGGCAAGGCCGTGGCCGAGTTCGGCATCGACACCAACAACATGTTCGAGTTCTGGGACTGGGTTGGCGGCCGCTACTCCTCCTGGTCTGCCATCGGCATGCCCATCGCCCTCTCCGTCGGTTTCGAGAACTTCGAAGCCCTGCTGCAAGGCGCCTTCGAGATGGACATGCACTTCGCCACTGCCTCCTATGAGCAGAACGTGCCGGTGCTGCTGGCACTGATCGGCCTGTGGTACAACAACTTCTACGGTGCCGAGTCCGAAGCCATCCTGCCGTACGACCAGTACATGCACCGCTTCCCTGCCTACTTCCAGCAGGGCAATATGGAGTCCAACGGCAAGTACGTGGATCGCAATGGCAAGCCGGTTGACTACCAGACTGGCCCCATCATCTGGGGTGAGCCGGGCACCAACGGCCAGCACGCCTTCTACCAGCTGATCCACCAGGGCACCAAGCTGATCCCCTGTGACTTCCTGGCTCCGGCCATCAGCCACAACCCGATCGGTGACCACCACCCGAAACTGCTGGCCAACTTCTTCGCCCAGACCGAGGCACTGGCCTTCGGCAAGAGCAAGGAACAGGTCGAAGCCGAGTTCCTGGCTGCTGGCAAAACGCTGGAGCAGGTCAAGGATCTGGTACCGTTCAAGGTGTTTGAAGGCAACCGCCCGACCAACTCCATCCTGTTCAAGAGCCTGACCCCGAAAACCCTGGGCGCCCTGATCGCCATGTACGAGCACAAGATCTTCGTACAGGGCGCAATCTGGAACATCTTCTCCTTCGACCAGTGGGGCGTGGAGCTGGGCAAACAGCTGGCCAACAAGATCCTGCCGGAGCTCAACACCGCCGAGGCTGTCACCAGTCACGACTGCTCCACTAACGGTCTGATCAACACCTGGAAAGCGTGGAAAGCCTGATTTATCCGGCCTTTCTGAATGCAAAAGCCCCGCTCGATGAGCGGGGCTTTTTTATTTATGGCTGTCGGGCTGGGTTTTCTGGCGGGCCGGTCGGGTGTCCAGTCCGACCGGCGACGGGGATCGTCATCCCCGCCCCTTCATCATCCAGCCCGATGCTGGCTTAACCGCCAACGGCAATACGCTTCATGTCTTTCATGTAGCCACGCAGTACCTGACCGATCTTCTCGCATCAGGCATGGTTGCGGGTCATACCTGATTAACCGCCAACGGCGATGCGCTTCATGTCTTTCATATAACCGCGCAGCACCTGGCCGATTTTCTCGATCGGATGGTTGCGAGTTGCCTCGTTGGCCGCCAGCAGCGCCAGGTTGTCGACGCTCTGCCCTTCCGCCTTGCTGGCACCAAGATCGCCCGCTTTCAGGGTCGGCATGAAGTGCTCGCGCAGCAACGGCACGGCGGCGTTGGCGAACAGGTAGTTGCCGTACTCGGCGGTATCGGAGATGACCACGTTCATCTCGTACAGACGCTTGCGGGCAACGGTGTTGGCGATCAGCGGCAGCTCGTGCAGGGATTCGTAGTAGGCAGACTCTTCATAGATACCGGAGGCCACCATGGTTTCGAACGCCAGCTCGACACCCGCCTTGACCATGGCCACCATCACCACGCCATTGTCGAAGTACTCCTGCTCGGCAATCTTGCCAGCGAACGCCGGGGCGTTTTCGAAGGCAGATTTGCCGGTCTCTTCGCGCCAGGTGAACAGTTTGACGTCATCTTCGGCCCAGTCGGCCATCATGCCACGGGAGAACTCACCGGCGATGATGTCGTCCATGTGCTTCTCGAACAACGGGCGCATCAGGGTCTTGAGCTGCTCGGAGAGCTCGAAGGCGCGCAACTTGGCCGGGTTGGAGAGGCGGTCCATCATCAGGCTGATGCCACCCTGCTTCAGGGCTTCGGTGATGGTCTCCCAACCGAACTGGATCAGCTTGCCGGCATAGGCCTTGTCGGTCCCTTCGGCAACCAGCTGGTCGTAGCAGAGCAGGGAACCGGCCTGCAGCATGCCACAGAGGATGGTCTGCTCGCCCATCAGGTCGGATTTCACTTCCGCCACGAAGGAGGACTCCAGCACCCCGGCACGGTCGCCGCCGGTGGCAGAGGCCCACGCCTTGGCGATGGCCATGCCTTCACCCTTGGGATCGTTCTCCGGGTGAACGGCGATCAGGGTCGGCACGCCAAAGCCACGCTTGTACTCTTCACGAACCTCGGTACCCGGGCACTTCGGCGCGACCATGACGACTGTGATGTCGGCGCGGATCTGCTGACCCTCTTCCACCACGTTGAAGCCGTGGGAGTAGCCCAGCGCGGCACCCTGCTTCATCAGCGGCATCACGGTTTTCACTACGTCGGAGTGCTGTTTGTCCGGAGTCAGGTTCAGCACCAGATCGGCGGTCGGGATCAGCTCTTCATAGGTGCCGACCGCGAAGCCGTTATCGGTAGCTTTCTGCCAGGAGGCGCGCTTCTCGGTGATAGCGGCCTTGCGCAGGGCGTAGGAGATGTCCAGCCCGGAGTCACGCATGTTCAGACCCTGGTTCAGACCCTGGGCACCACAGCCCACAATCACCACCTTTTTGCCCTTCAGCACGTTGCAGCCGTCCGCGAACTCTTCGCGCTGCATGAAACGACACTTGCCCAGCTGGGCCAACTGCTGACGCAGGTTCAAGGTGTTGAAATAGTTAGCCATGGTGATTGCTCCGTTCGATTGATTCCATGCCGGGTAGCGGCGTTGTCTGAACCACTATAGCGCGGGACACTCATTGCCTGAACTGATATATTCGAAACAGTACGTTGCAATAATTGAAAGATTATTCTTGGCAATTGCGCCCCATGCACGCCCCCGTTTCGACAATATCGCCGCTGAATTGTGCGGGGATATGGTTACAGGAACCGGACGGTAAGGCATGAATTTATGCCCTGACTGCAGCAGGAAGTGATCAATGGACCTTCGCAATCTCGAGCTGTTTCTCCACCTCGCCGACTCCCTTCATTTCGGCAAGAGCGCCGATGCCATGGCTGTCAGCCCATCCACCCTGAGCCGCGCCATCCAGCGACTGGAGCAGGAGACCGGCTGCATCCTGTTCGAGCGGGACAACCGCTCGGTACGGCTCACCCCCGCCGGCGAGAAGCTGCGGGAGTTTGGCGGCGGCCTGTTGCAGGAGTGGCGTCAGCTCAAGCAGGAGCTCAAACGCAGCGACGAACCGCTGCAGGGGCGGCTACGAGTGTTCTGCTCGGTCACTGCCAGCTACTTCTTGCTGCCCGAGGTGCTGGAGCGTTTTCGCCGCCGCTATCCCCAGCTGGAGATCAAACTGGAGACCGGCGACCCGGCGCTGGCGGTGGACAAGATCCTGGCCGATGAGGCCGATCTCGCCATCGCCGCCCGCCCCGATGCCCTGCCCGCCAAGCTGGAGTTCGCCAGCCTGCAGCTGGTGCCGCTGGTCTTTATTGCGCCGCGCAATGCTCCGCAGCTGAACCAGTGGTTCCGTCAGGGAGAACCTGATTGGGAGCAGTTGCCGGTCATCCTCTCCGAGCAGGGCTTGGCCCGCAAACGCAGCGATCAGTGGTTTCGCAACAAGGGAATAGCCCCCAACATCTACGCCGAAGTGGCGGGCAACGAGGGGATTGTCGCCATGGTGGCGCTCGGTTGTGGCGTGGGGTTGGTACCGGCTGCGGTGATCGACCACAGCCCGCTCGGCGACAAGGTACGGATCATCGATCTCAAACCCGCTTTCAAGCCATTTGATGTGGGTATTGGGGTGCTCAAGAAGCGACTGGAAGAACCGCTGATCCGCGCCTTCTGGGATACTGCGCAGAATCAGGGCTCACTGCGCTGACACCGGACTATAGATAAGGGCCGGATCGGCCATCATGATGCGGCTGGGCAGCGGCAAGTCGGGGTTATGCAGCTCGAGGCGCACCCGCTCATCCAGTTTCAACCGCCGAATGGTGCTGCCAAACCCCTCCTCGAAGATCCGGTCAAAATCCCCTGTTTTCCGCGCCCGCTGCAGGCCAAGCTCGATGCGCTGCGCCAGCTCCGGATATTTTGGCGAGACAAAGAAGAGCAGCGCCAGCGGATAGCGAAACACCAGACGGGGCTCGATGGCGAGATCCGGATGTTGCCTGAGTTCATCCTCGACCTCGATGACCGAGCGCAGGAAGCAGTCAAAGCGCTTCTTGCGCAGCATGTTGAAGAGCGCTTCATAGAGGTTGCCCACCGTCACCTTGAGGCCGTTGGCCTTGAGCAGCCGGGTATCGGGCCAGGATCTGTGCTGACCGATGGAGAGCCCGGCGCGATGCCAGTCTGCCAACGACCCGATCGCGGCAAATCGCCCCTCATCGCCCTGCCGAATGAGGCAAACCCGCCAGCCGAGCAGCCCCTTGGCCAGCGGAATGTGGATTGCCAGCAACTCCCGCTCTCGCTCACCATCCGGGGCAAAGACACCGACCTGAACCAACTCGCCGCTACGCAGCTCTTTCACCGCCCGTCCCTGCTCCATCTGCGGGCTGGAGACCAGCTGGTAGGGGCCATATTCGGGCACGGTGAGATCGAGGGAGAGCCGCAGCAACTGGACGACGGCGGGGTTGGGGTGATCCAGCAGCAGATTCCAGGCACGGATAGGCTGCTCGGTTGCCGATACGCCAACCGCCCACAGTGCCATGCACCACCACCAGACTCTGATCATCCCTTGCACCATCCGTGCCTCGTGCTCCTCGACATACTATAACGCCAGCCAGCGCCTCCACCGTGCCCTCTCTGAAAGATGTGTGAGCGCTCTCGAGTCAAATCTCGTGTCAAAAGTGACAATAGGCAAACTCGGCAGGTCATCGCAGACTGGGCGCTCATCAACAAACGCCAAGGCGCAGGGAGGAGAGCCATGAAACAGCATCTGGTAGAGATCAAGGGTTCAACCCTGTTTGACGAGTATCTGCAAAGCATGGGCGTGCCCAGCACTGCACTGGACCGGGAGCAGGATATCTATCTGCAGGAACGTCACCTGGGCGCCATTCGCCGGGTACAAGGCGAACTGCGCTTTTATCTGCGCGCCAATGCCCTGAACAAACGGTGATCAGGATCCGGTCACAGAACCCGCAGCAAAGGCGTATTAGACTGGTATCTTCCCCCTTCTGTCGGGAGTGCCCATGAAAGCAAGCGGTCTGGATCGGCTGTTCAAACCCCACTCAATCGCCGTGATCGGCGCCTCGACCGACCCGCTCAAGGCGGGTCATGTGATCGTGCGCCACCTGCTGGCGGGCCAGTTCAAAGGGCCCGTCCTCCCGGTCACCCCACGCAACAAGGCCATCGCCGGCGTGCTGGCCTATCCCGATATCGCCAGCCTGCCGCTGACCCCGGATCTCGCCATCATCTGCACCAGACGAGAGCGGGTCTTGCCGTTGCTGGAGGCGCTCGGCCAAAAAGGTACGGGCGCGGCCATCATACTGGCCGCCGACTTTTCTCCCGAGGAACGGCTGGAGCTGAAACGGGTCTGCCAGCAATATGGCATTCGCCTGCTCGGCCCCAACAGCATGGGGATGCTGCTGCCCGGCCAAGGGATCAACGCCAGCTTTTCCCCCATTGCAGCCAAGCCGGGACAGGTCGCTTTTCTCTCGCAATCCGCCGCCGTCAGCACCACCATTCTGGATTGGGCCAAGCAGCATGAACTGGGCTTCTCCGCCTTCATCTCCCTTGGCGATCACTGCGACATCGACTTCGGCCAACTGCTGGACCAGCTCTCCCGCGACAGCGTCACCCGCGCCATTTTGATCTACATGGACAAACTGCACGACGCCCGCCACTTTCTCTCGGCGGCGCGGGCAGCCTCGCGCAACAAGCCGATCCTGGTGCTGAAAAGCGGGCGCCACGATCCGGCCCACGGCCTCGACAATGTCTATGACGCCGCCATCCGCCGCGCCGGTATGCTGCGGGTACGAGATACCCACGAGCTGTTTGCCGCAGTCGAAACCCTCAGCCACTCCATGACCCTCAAGGGGGAGCGGCTCGCCATCATCTCCAACGGCCGCGGACTGGCCAATATGGCGGTGGATGTGCTGCTGGAACGGGGCGGCAAGCTAGCTCGCCCACCGCTCGACATTGGCAGCGATGCCACTATCAGCACCTACCAGGAGGCGCTGGACAGCGTGTTGCAGGAGGATGGTATCGACGCCATCCTGATCATCCACGCCCCCTCGCTCACGGCGCCAAGCGCGCCGCTGGCAAGCCATCTTATCGCCCATTTGAAACAGCACCCCAGAGCGCGCCGTTTCAATATCCTCACCAACTGGGCGGGCGAATACTCCGCGCAGGAGGGGCGCAAACTCTTTACCGAGGCGGGCTTCCCGACCTACCGCACACCAGAAAGTGCCATGGCCGCCTTCATGCACATGGTGGAATACCGCCGCAACCAGAAGCAGTTGATGGAGACCCCGGCGTCACTGCACGGCAACCAGCTCAATGTCGAGATGTGCCAGCAGCTGATCCGTCAGGCGCAGGAGCGCAAACAGCTGAGGCTGGATACCCATCTGGTGCATCCGATTTTGCAGGCTGCGGGCCTCTCGACCCTGCCAACCTGGATCGTTACCGACGCCATCGAGGCAACCCTGACCGCCGAGCAGATCGGCTATCCGGTGGCAGTGAAGCTGCGCTCGCCAGATATCCTGCACAAGTCTGCCGTGCACGGCGTGGTACTCAACCTGCGCACCTCGGCCGAGGTAGCGCAAGCTGCGGATGCCATTCTGGATCGGGTCAGACAACACGATCCGGGCGCCCGCATCGAAGGCTTGCTGGTGCAGCGGATGGCTCGCCGCAGCGGCGGCCTGGAGCTGCGAGTCCGTATCCAGCAAGACGCCATCTTTGGCCCCGTCATCCTGCTGGGCGAGTCGGGCGCCGAACCGCAGGAGATGGTAGCAGCCTTGCCACCGCTCAATCAGGCGCTGGCTCGTTACCAGATCATCGGCGCGCTCAAGAACCGCAAGATCCGCGAACAGGCCACGCCGGAGCGACTGGATATCGATGCTCTCAGTCAGGTGCTCTGCCAGCTCTCCGAACTATTGCTCGCCTTTCCGGAGATTCAGGAGCTGGATCTGCACCCGCTGCAAGCGTGCGGTGCCGAAATGGTGGTACTGGATGCCAGCCTCACACTGGCTGACCCCGCCATCCCGACCAGCAATCGACTGGCGATCCGCCCCTATCCTACCGAACTGGAGGAGGGCGCCTGGCTTAAAGATCAGCGCCACATCCTGCTACGCCCGATCCGGCCGGAAGATGAACCGGCTCACAAACAGTTCGTACTGCAAGTCTCCGATGAAGACAGGTACAAACGCTTCTTCGCCGATGTGGGCGAGCTGGGCCATGAAGAGCTGGCTCGCATGACCCAGATCGATTACGACCGGGAGATGGCCTTCGTAGCGGTGGGGCAAGATGGCGAGCTGCAGGATCAGATCCTCGGCGTGGTACGCGCTATTTCGACTCCGGATCTGAGCGATGCCGAGTTTGCCATTCTGGTGCGATCGGACTTGAAAGGGGTGGGGCTCGGCAAACTGATGATGGAGAAGATCATCCGTTATGCCAAAGAGCAGGGGATTGGCCAGCTATCCGGCATGACCATGCCCAGCAATCGCGGCATGGTCAACCTCGCCAAACGGCTTGGCTTCAAGATCGACGTCCAGATGGAAGACGGGGTGGTCAATATGGAGCTGCCCTGTAGTCAGAAAGCAGCAGAAGCCTGATTTGACCACCTGTAGACTCGTTCGAATGGCCTCGAATGAAGTCTTAATAGCTAAACAATGGTGGAAATAGCAGGCTATCTGGCACTCTCTTGGCAGGTAAAAACCAAACATTGGCCGTTTAATACGCTAAAAACACCAAAGCCCGGTCTCTCGACCGGGCTTTGGTGTTGGCTCTGGTGTGCAAATCTGTGGTCACCGGGCAAAAATCGCCCATAGCAAAAAGGCCTTCCCAGTCGGGAAGGCCTTTCAAATTAGTGGCGGAGCGGACGGGACTCGAACCCGCGACCCCCGGCGTGACAGGCCGGTATTCTAACCGACTGAACTACCGCTCCGCTGTCTGGTTAGCTTTTTGCTAAATTGTCTGCCGCTTCAATAAGGTGTCATCCTCTCGGCCAACGTCGTGATGTGCACGTCGCTGTTTAATTGGGTGCCTGGCAGTGTCCTACTCTCGCATGGCGAATGCCACACTACCATCGGCGCTACCGCGTTTCACTTCTGA